>JAIXVT010000312.1 GCA_027482725.1 Pseudomonadota bacterium
ACACAAATGCATACCTTCACTGGCGGCCCGCCTCGCAGTCAGGTTTTTTGTTTCGTTTTCGGCCTTTTTTGGCGGATCCCGATTTTGTGAACAAGGCCGCGCAGGGAAGGTCTCGGTACATCAACACCTGTATCGCATGTAATCAAGCCTGCTTAGACCATGTGTTTGAGGGAAAAAAAGTATCCTGCTTGGTCAATCCCGAAGCGTGCGAAGAAAACCTTTGGGAGCGATCATCTGACCAGCACAAAGGTAAAAAACTTTTGGTAGTTGGTGCGGGCGTCGCGGGACTTGCGGCCGCCCGCGAAGGCGCCCTGCGCGGATTCCAAGTAACGGTGTGGGAGAGCGCTTCTGAAATAGGTGGACAATTCAAAATCGCTCAAGAAATCCCAGGAAAAGGGGACTATCAAGAAACCTTACGCTATTTTTTGGCCGAATCCGAGCGTCTGGGCATTAACCTCGAGTGCTCAAGACCTTTTAGGGAGACGGATGTCGAATCGTCGTTGAAGCATTTTGATCACGTGGTGATTGCAACCGGAGTCCGGCCGCAGATTCCATCGATTCCGGGACGTGATTTGCCTCATGTGTTCAACTATTCGGACTGGATCCAAAAAAATCCCCCGGTGGAAAGTCCTGTCGTCATTATCGGGGGCGGCGGTGTGGCCGTAGATACCGCTAAGCATGTGCTGTTTAAAAAGCATGACCCCAGTTTGGATTGGACCCAATTTTTTAAAGAGTGGGGAATAACGCCTAAAACTGCGGGTGGTATTACTCGCAAACGCCCGGAACGTAGCGCGATCGAGTTAACGCTGATCAAGCGTTCAGTTGGTGCTTTTGGGAAACTCTTGGGAAAAACAACAGGCTGGGCACATCGGGCCGAATTAAAGCGTGCCGGAGTGAAATTTATTGATGGAGTGGAATTCAAACAGATTACCCCGAATGCCGTGATTTATGAGCGTTCGGGAGAGAGCGTTGAGCATCCTGCAAAAACCGTAATCCTGTGTACCGGACAAGTTCCTGTTGTTCCGGTGTCTGAAAAAGCTCTCCTCTTGCATCGGGGACGAATCCATATCGTGGGCGGCGCAAAAAACGCGGTGGCTCTGGATGCCAAACGAGCAATCCGCGAAGCGATGACGTGTGTACGGGATTTAACCGTTCAGAAATAGGGGCGAAGTAGGGGCGCGGAGGACTTGCCCATTTTTTCAAAGACTTTAAACTGATTTTTCGTAGATGCGCCAACGCCGGTGGACGGGGGCGCCAATCGCTTCCCAGGGTTCCGTCATTGCGGTGTTGTCCGCTAAAATCCAAGATGCTTCACCGGAGTTATAGCCAAACTTGTGCGCCCGTTCAAAAGCTTCCATCGTAAAAAGCGGGAAAATCCCGCGCCCACGATATTCAGGTTTTACGCCTAAAGTGATAATTCGCACTGCTTTGATCTTTGATTTTCCCAGGAGGATTTTAAAAATTCCTGTCGGGATTAGGTTTCCTGAAGGATGGTGACGCAAAACTTCGTTCAAATCCGGGAGGGCCAACATAAAACCTGCGGGTTTTCCGTTGACCTCTGCGATAAACGCCATGCGGGGATCAATCAAGAGCTTCATGTCCTTTGCCGCAAACTTAAATTCGTCATAGGTCATCGGGAAAAATCCCCAGTTTTTTTCCCACGCGGAATTGTAAATTTCAAAACAACGGTCTACCTCGGCAGAAAAATCTTTCATGTTGAAATCCCGAAACACAATGCGAGAGCTTTTGCGTACCCGGTCCACAACACGGACTAATTTTTCAGGTAAGACGGATAACTTATCGCGCTGGATATCGTAGGCGACCAAATCCTGAACGCCACGGAGTGCAAAAGCTTCAAACAGATCAGCGTAAAAGGGGGGATTGTGAGTCGTCATCAGAGTGGGATAGGAATCAAACCCATCGACCAAAAGACCGCACTCGTGGTTGGTCGAGGGATTCACGGGGCCGCGCATCGAAGTCAATCCCCGTTGCTTGAGCCAAGCTTGTGCAGCTTCAAAGAGTGCGTTTGCGCAGCGTTGATCGTTGATGCATTCAAAAAAACCAAAGAACCCGGTAGTGTCTTTGTAAAACTCACGGTGCCCATGGTTATCTATTGCGGCAATTCGCCCAACGGGTTTCCCCTGAAGTTCAGCAATAAAAAGTTGGATCTCAGCCCGTTTGTAGAAAGGATTTTTTTTTACGTCTAAGGCTTCGTAGACCGAAGCCCGAAGGGGCGCGACTTGATGAGGTGTGCGATTTTGTTTTTCGGTAACCCAGAAAACATCAATAAACGATTTGATTTCCTTGGAGCTTAGCCCAAGCGGTTTGACCGTGATTGAAGAGCTGGTGATCATAGGGTTTGAGATTAATCTTCGTGAGGGAATCGGGCAACCGGACATCCTGTTTCACAAAGTGCTCAATGATTTTCATGAGACTAAACCCCCGGTTTTTTGTTTCCAATCCGGAAACATGAATTCCGATGATTCGTCCGGTTTTTGCATCTAAAATCGGGCTTCCGCTGCTCCCTGGCTCCGTGTCACAGTCATGAAAAAAAACTCCGTCCGGTCCCACCTCTGTAATTCGGCATTCGCCTGATGTGGAAAGCCGGTTTCCGCCCGGGTAGCCGAGGACGATAATTTTTGATCCCAAGTTGATGGGTGCTGCCGGGATCATTTGCAATCGTTGCCCCAAATCAT
>JAIXVT010000034.1 GCA_027482725.1 Pseudomonadota bacterium
AGATTTCCGGCTGGGCGCGTAGGTGAAACTCTAAACGATCTGCAAAAGCCTGGGTGACCCCGCAAGGGGATTCTTCCCGGGCTTTTGTCTTATCATTCAAAATCTCAATCCCCCACTCGTAGCGCGACCGCCCCACCTTGCGCACAAACCCAAATATCGGTGTGGCCCCCGTGCGATCGGTAAACCACCGTCCCCCCGGAAAAAACGCCGTTTCTCGGCCAAAAAAACGCACCTTATCCGCGCGTTCCCGGCGGTGCGGACGTTGGTCCGCAAGCAAGCCCAGCAATATCGGCGCAGACGCACGCTCTCCCCCTTCCCCGACCATCCCGCGCACCAAGCGGCTCACGTCCGTAAACGGAATCAACTGTAGTCCAAAGCGCGCGCGCGAACCCTGCATCCACCGGTCTAAAGCCTTAAAACTGAGTGGCTTATAAACGCCGTAACAGGTATGGGGCATGTCCATGGCAAGCTTGAGCGCAAGCCACTCCCAGTTGCCCAAATGGGAACTAAAACCCGTCACAGGGGTACCACTCGCCGCAAGTTCACGGATCACCTCGGGGGTTACGCACTTAAAGCGTTGGCTCAAGTCTTCACGACTCATCCCCGACGTTTTTAACGTTTCGACCAAAACATCTGCAAAATGTCGGTAGAATCGATCCCGCACCCCATTGCGCCACACCAAAGATTTATCCGGAAATAGGCGCGCAATGTTTTGTTCCACCACCCGTACCCGGTAACGGAAACCATAGCGGATCACATAAAACAACACGGTCGAACCCGCGTGAAGCACCGCCCACGGCAAAACGCCAATCGCTCGAAACACGCCAGTCACACCCATAAAGAGCCATTTTTTCGCAAAAGCGTTGTTGTTCACTGGGGGCATCGTCATACCGGAGGGCGAGATGTGCGCTTGGGGCGGTACTCTGATGCCCCGTTAGGGCGGCGTTCCGATGCCCCTTTGGGTCGATACTCTGATGCCCCGTTAGGGCGGCGTTCCGATGCCCCTTTGGGTCGATACTCTGATGCCCCGTTAGGGCAATACCCCGGCCGAGGCCCAATTTTTGGAAACTGACGGCAAACCTCGGGGCGTTTTACGTAGACCGTACACCGCCGATCCGCTCCCAAAAACAGACAGTCGCCGTGGGCCGTTTGTTCCAAAATGAACACCTGTGTCGACGCAAAAAACTGTTTCACCACGCCATCCCTCTGCAAGCGCTTGGCGGTCTTTTTAAGCGATGCGCCCGCTTCGTCTTCGGTGGTCAAACCCAACCGAATCAAATCATACGCACTCACCTCTACCGGCAAGGTGCAACACCCCGCAAAACACCCGTCACACATCCCTGTTTTGTATTTTCTCCACGTGGATGGGGTGCCGATTTTTACTCCTGTCTCCATATCCCGAGTCTAACTCGACGTTTGGCGATTCGGTGTTTAAAGTAGGGGCATGAAACTTTGGAACCGGGCCGTGCATTCAATAAGAAACATTGCGACCCTTGGGGGTATGTTTTTGGCTCTAGGTCAGGGTCCAACACCCATCGCCAACGCTCAGGCCGCGACGGATGCAGTGGCCGAATGCGCTTGGGATCAGCTCACCGCTCCGTCTACAGACTCTCCGCTTTTGGCGCAGCAGTCGCAAGCGGCATCGCCCATGTTCCCCGAAAAAATAAATCAAAAAAAACCCGAGGATCAGGACCCGCTCCAAGCGCCCCCGCCCGGGATGAACCGAGAAATCATCCGCCCTCCCGAGGTCAAAGCGCTCGGTTGCCCTAGACCCTTTAAAATAGGCCGAAAAATTTATTCCACCGATTCGCCCCAAAGTCAGGATGCAGGGGGACTGCTCCGCGCATTACGAGATGATCCCGAGGCGTACGCCCTTTTAGAACACTACGAATCCAACCGGAGACGCGCGCGGATCAGTGCGTACACGGGGTCTTTAGGTTTAGGACTCATGATTTTTTCTCCGATGATTGCTCGGTGGGTGACCCAAACCGACACACAGTCGGTGCAAGCCACGCTCCGCACCGTGGGACTTGCGATAACCGCGGGCGGATTTATTTATGGGTTTACCGTGTTACGCACCAACGAAGCGCTCATTCCCAAAGCAGTGGAGACCTATAATAAAAATCACCCCAATCAACCGATTGAACTTTTGTTCGAAGCAGGCTGGAGGTTCTGATGCCACGACGAAACGACTTGAAAAAAATTCTCTTGATCGGCAGTGGTCCGATTCAGATAGGACAAGCGTGTGAATTTGATTATTCCGGCACTCAAGCGATAAAAGCGCTAAAAGAAGCGGGATTGCGCGTTGTTTTGGTGAACTCCAATCCCGCAACCATCATGACCGACCCCGAACTTGCCGACCGCGTTTACATTGAGCCGCTCACGGTCCCCGTTCTTGAAGCCATTATTCGAAAAGAAAAACCCGATGCGGTACTCCCCACCATGGGAGGACAAACGGCACTCAACCTCACACTGGACTTGCACCGCGCGGGAATTTTATCGCGTTACGGCGTAGAAATCTTAGGTGCCAAGCCGGAGGTCATTCACCGCGCCGAAGACCGTGACGAGTTCCGTCGCACCATGGACAGCATCGGCGTAGAGAGCGCAAAATCCCAGACCATTACGTCGATGCGAGATGCCGAAGACGTGCTCGGTCGCTTTGGATTGCCTTTGGTTTTGCGTCCGTCATTTACTTTGGGCGGCGAAGGTGGCGGAATTGTGCACACACGCGAAGATTTTTTTTCCAAACTCGAACGCGCCTTGTTTCTATCCCCCTCCTCGTCGTGCTTAGTCGAAGAATGTTTGTTGGGTTGGAAAGAGTTTGAACTAGAAGTCGTCCGAGACCGTGCCGATAACGTGGTGATTGTGTGTTCGATTGAAAACTTTGATCCGATGGGCGTACACACCGGCGATTCGATCACCGTGGCACCCGCGCAAACGCTCACCGATCGGGAGTATCAGAACCTCCGAAATCAGGCGCTTAAAATCATTCGCGCAATCGGCGTAGAAACCGGTGGGAGCAATATTCAATTTGCCATAAATCCACAAGATGGCCGCGTGATTGTTATTGAAATGAATCCGCGAGTATCACGCTCTTCGGCGTTGGCATCCAAGGCGACGGGATTCCCCATTGCTCGCGTGGCGGCAAAACTTGCGATCGGCTACACGCTGGATGAACTCAAAAACGATATCACCGGGACTACTCCTGCCGCTTTTGAACCGGCTATTGACTACGTGGTCACCAAAATTCCACGGTTTGATTTTGACAAATTTCCCAACAGTGATCGCACCTTAGGAACCCAAATGAAATCCGTGGGCGAAGTCATGGCCTTAGGTCGAAGCTTTGAAGAAGCGCTCATGAAAGCGGTTGCATCGCTTGGCAAGAATGAACCCTGGACAGGCGCCATGGACGCTTGGAGGGAATGGAGTGGCGGAGATCTTTTTGTGTTTTTATCTCCCCTGATTGCGCGGCCTACGCCAGAACGGTTGAATACGATCTTTAAACTGTTTGTCGGTGTTCCGGATACGGTATCACGCACAGATTTAGTCGAAACTACCGCAAAAGTAACGTTTATTGATCCCTGGTTTTTGGATCGAATTTATGGGATCACCGCTTTGGTTCGGGAAACGCTCGGCATCGGAACTGCTCCGCCCGAAGGTTTAAAGTCACGTGCCATTTTACTCACGGATTTGAACGCAAAAAAAATCCGCCAATTAAAATCTGCGGGAATTTTAGATGCGTGGATTGCATCTGCGTTAGGAGTAAGCGAACACGACGTCCGTTTATACCGCGAACGCCTAGGTATCCTGCCCGGCGTGAATGCCGTGGATACTTGTGCCGGGGAATTCGTCGCGCGTACTCCATTTTTTTACTCGAGCTACCTGGCGACTCAGGTCGAATCGGCGCGTGCCGATTTGGTGCGGAAATCCCGTGGAAAAGTGATGATTTTGGGATCAGGTCCAAACCGTATTGGGCAGGGTATTGAATTTGATTATTCGTGCGTGCACGCAGCAATGGCATTGCGTGCGGCGGGTTACGAAACGTTAATGGTGAACTGCAATCCAGAAACCGTTTCGACGGATTTTGATATTTCAGATCGACTGTATTTTGACCCGCTTACCGTCGAACATGTCATAGAGATTGCGCGCATCGAAAA
>JAIXVT010000177.1 GCA_027482725.1 Pseudomonadota bacterium
CGGGAAAAAAAATCCGGTGCGTGCGCAAAGTGCGGCAATTCCAAGAAGCTTTAAAAGAACCGTTTTACCCCCGGTATTCGGCCCTGAAAGCAACAGCATCCGTGTTTGAAAGTCTACCGTGTTGCGGACGATTTCAGATTCCGGAAGACTTAAAAACAAAATCGGATTTGCGGTTTCCTGAAGATAAAACTTCCGTTCGCTGAGAACTCGGATTGACCGGCCCCCATAAAGCGAAGCGACACGGGCTCGGGCCTGCACCGCATCCCAATACACCAAAATCGACAGTGCATGGAGAATTTGTCCCTCATAAGGAACGATACGGTCCGATAACTCTTTCATCAATCGGAAGACTTCTTCGTGGATTTCGCTTTCGGCACGCCTCAGCTCAAGCTTCAGGTCTTCGATTTCTTTGGGCTCGATAAACACCGTCTGTTGGCTAACGGAATATTCGGTTATTCGCCCTGCGACTTTGGATTGATCCGATACTTTTACGGGCAAAACGTAACGCCCTTCGCGGACATCCGAATACCGCTCTTGGAGCACTCCATCTGAGGAATATTTTTTTAACAACTGATCCAAGCGATTTTGAATTTGAATTCGAGTTTCTCGGGCACGTTGAGACGCTTGCGCAAGCTTAGGGGAGGCATTCTCGCGAATTTCCCCCGTTGGCCCGATCATCCGGTCAAAATGCCGGATTAAATCGGCGGGAGAGAACACCTGCGACAGTGCGTGTTTAAACAAGCGCGGCGCGGTTTCTTGGGGAAACTGGGACCAAGAATCAAAGGCATAGAGCCATGAACGGAGTGCAACGGCTTGCACCACTTCAAAAACACCCCGTTTTTCAATCACTGAAAGTTCTTCGGACAAATCAGGAAGCTGATTCAAAACTCCCCACAACGCTTCGCGATCCAATAACCCTTGAATCTCTTGAGTTTCGGTTTGTAACTCCTGTGCCCGATGTACGCTTGATGCAAATCCAGAAACGGTTTCAAGCGCAAGAATGCGTCCACGGGCATACTCTGTCCGCGCATAACCCGAAGCCCAATCCAAAAACGGAGCCCAATCGAGTTCGTAAAAAGGAGCAGTGTTTATTGTATTTTCGTGTGCATTCATGGGTGCGGCTTACAACGTCTCAGGGTGCGACGGTGAAATTCAAACGATACCTGAGATTCCGCAAATGATCTATCACTCCAACGCACTTCAGTGTGCTCTGTGGGATCAATGATTACTATTGGCAATTGGGGCCGCAAGGAGAGGTCCGCCCACCAAGCCGATTCGAGCGCGAGCCCAAATCGGCCCTCATACCTGTGCTCTAAATTCAATGGAACCAATTCACTCGCTCCAAGAACAACGCCCGTTTCCTCACGCACCTCACGTCTTGCGGCCTGATCTTCGGTTTCGCCGGATTCGACACCACCGGTCACGGGATGCCAACCCCCTCCGCGCCGTGATACCACGCGGAACAACGCTACGCGGTCGCGCCAAGTGATCCAAACTAAAACCTTGTGTAACGGAGGAGATTTAGGTTTCAAGGTGGTTTAAATCTTTACCAAAAGTTTCGCCCAAGAATTTTAGCGCGAATAACGCTGCGACCGTGATCAATCCAGAAACAATGTAGGCCGCCGAAACCAAACCAAACACGGGCTTTAACGCTAAAAAAAGCGCACTCATGGGGATGAGCCCACCTCGGATAAAGTTAGGAACCGACGTCGCAACAGTGCCCCGTAAGTTTGTTCCAAACTGTTCAGCAGCCATCGTGATAATCACGGCCCAGTACCCGCCCGTGAAGCCCAAGCAAAAACAAAAGGCATAAAACCAATCTACAGACTTCCCTGGTGTCGCACCCAAATACAAGAGAACAGAAACGGCGTTCAAAATGAGAAAAATTTTTACCGCCTTATTACGGCTTTTAATCCACTGACTGAATACGCCGCTCCCCAGATCCCCAACAACGAATCCAGCGTATTGAATCATGACAGCTTTTGCCGTCGTTACCGGGCCAATCACCCCTAATTCGTGGGCAAACTCCGGAGCATAGGCAATTAGAATCCCAATGTTGAACCAAATGGGAAGTCCAGCAACCACACAATTAGAAAAACGACGAAACCGATCCCGACGAGTGAACAATGAAAAGAAATCTCCGCGCTCGTGACCCGAAGATTTCGTGTGCTCAAACAAACCCGATTCGACCACTCCGATCCGCAACAGCAACAAACCAAAACCTAAGATTCCGCCAATTAAATACGCCGTACGCCATGGACAGATCTGGGCAACCCAACCCCCTACCACCGCCCCCATCACTCCAATCGACGCAACCAGCATCGTCCCGATTCCTCGTTGGTGTTTCGGTAAAATTTCGGCAACTAACGTGATCCCCGCACCAAGTTCACCGGCCAAGCCCAAGCCACCGAAAAAGCGGAGGAAGGCGTACTCGGTAAAAGTAGAGACGTAAGCATTCAGAAAATTTGCAACGGAGTATAAAAAGATCGATGCAAATAGAACAGACAACCGCCCTTTTTTATCTGCAAGAACGCCCCAGAGCACTCCGCCAAGCAACAGCCCCGCAACCTGGATATTGTGCAGTATCGCACCAACTTCAAGTTCGCGTCCGGCGTACCCCAAATCCCGGAG
>JAIXVT010000066.1 GCA_027482725.1 Pseudomonadota bacterium
ACTCGCTTGTACTGAAGCTCAATCATCATCAATCGTCGCACGGCACTAGAGTCAATGTTTTCGGGTAAGGCAGCCCAGTCACGGCGAGCTAACCAACCCGCGGCCTGAGTCACCCCATCGATTGCGGACACTAACCCTTGCGCAACGTAATAGTCGGCAGAATACCGCAACGTAAACCCCGAGGTAATACGCTGAAAAAATTCTTCACCAAACAAAAACGAAAGGTACGTATCAACTAATCGCGGAATATCGCGGTACTCGGCAATGGTCTCAAAGTACCGGGATGCTTGTAAGTCCGCAGGTGACACCATCTTTTCGCTATCAATCCCGATCGTTTTTGCAAATTCAATCGCACGCGGTGAGCGTATCGTAGAGGGTTCATGGACCAAATCTAAATACGACGAAAATCTTTTCCCTGTGCCCTCTAAAGCTTTTTTGTACGCAACAATCGCAAGCTCCGAACAAAACATCTCGGACTCATCTTCCATGTTCATTTTGATGTCGTAAGACGTGCCCTCTTCGTACTTATGCTTCGAGTAATCCACAGCGGCTTGGGCCAATTTTTTGCGCTCATCAAGGGTTGGTGCAGTAACGCGCAATACGCCCACTTGGGCGTACTTTTCATGAATAAATCCTTTAAACCCATCGTACTCGCGCTTCATGAGTCCCGCTTCAATCACAGCTTCGTAGGTATGGAGCGGCGTGCGGCCCGATTTTGTTTCGATCAGTACCGCGTGCGAATATCTGGACGGCGGATCGGTAATTGCGGTGATCATGGACGAAACCGAACTGTGGCCCATGGTGATCAGCACGTTACCGTTTTCGTATTTGAAATCGTAGTAATGCTTAAGGTCAGTTAAAAAACCTTTTTCTTTGTGATACCAAGCGTAATGTTCTTTAGGATACGTACGCTGCAATCGCTCACGGATCAGGTCCTCTAAAAACCCAAACAAGATCATGGTTTTTAGGTACTCCGGATGAGTGTATTTTTCAGGGAGGCGCGCAATACGACCATCAAACAACTTTTTAAACGTCGCCGCATTAAAGACCAGGTTTTTATTTTCGGTAAGACACTTCAACAGCTCATCCCTACCCGAAATCGAATCGTGAAACTGATCAAAACAAGGTGCGGCGTCTTGCCCCTTATTTGCGCCTGACGCTTTGCTTTGCCCTAAAAACTCGGCAAACACTCCGGGCGAAATCCCGGCGCGCTCGGTCGCGGATAAGTAAAGGGGGCGTTGGGCCAATGCGGTTAATGAAACAAAAAACGAAACGATGCAAAATCGAATCATGGAGTGGTTATAGGTGGACAGCACGGCTTTGTAAATAGATTAAATTTAAAAAAGGAATAAGATTTTTGTAAAATTCCGACTTCCGTCGGTTGTTTACATTTGTCGACAAATACCTCTTGACGCTCGGCCTGCCCGTGCTAAGTTCGGGTTGCAATAAATCAAAACCCCAAGGAGAAACCATGAAAAAATTTATTTTTATCTTGTTTATCGCAGTTACCTCCCATGCGGAAAACAACGTCCAAGCCCGACTGGAGTGCGTAGTAAGCGATTTCAAGACCACCCAAAGTGTGATTATTCCATTGACTCAAAAGGGTAAGGCCGTTTTGAATAACCTCAATTTTGGTGAGATTACTGTGAGAATTAACCACATCAATCGCGCCTATTCCACAAAAACTTCTGCTGGAGTTCGAATTGGTGGAAAACTCGTTAGCCTTGCAGAAAGCTCTGAGGATCTTCGACTCGTTTATATTTCTCAAGATGGGGCCATCGGTATCGTGGCGAATTGCTGCAAACCAAGCGACCAAAGCTGCAAAGAAAAGAATCCTACCAGTCAAAACTAGTATCTCGCCACCCGCCCATTTGAGTAGTGGTCAGGTGGCAACCCTTCGCTAAATGATGGTCTTCTAGCTTTGAATTTATTGTGAAGGCCGTCCACACTAAAGCCCTTTAAATTCTTAAAAATCTCATGCTATGATTTAATTTTGTTTCACAAAGGTTTCGTCAGCTGAACTTGCCATTCAGGCGCTTACGTTAGGAATTCCCACTTACCTTGTAGATCGGAAACACGTTTTTTTATCTCATGTAAGACTCACAACGTTGATAGACAAAACGCTAGGCATTGCCACACACGAAACTTCGCCTTTTAACCGGGTTTTTAACTTTTATCTTGGTAACGACCCTGTAAAAATTCGTTCAATGCTTGAACCGCTAGCGACGCACTCGGTTTTTACCCAAGTCAGCACGCTCAATATTAATAACTCATTTATTCTGAGCTCTGACTGCGATAAACGCCTTCGCGGTCTACACTAAGCGACTTATTCTTCCCATGCTGGGAATGGATCATTAGCGCGTTTCCAATAATCGCGTCCTTTTGACAATTCTTGATCCGTGAGCAAACAGGCATCAAAAGAGGCGGTGATCTTTTCCCGATCAAGCTCTTGCCCAATGATCACAATCTCTTGCTCCCGGTCCCCAAAGCGCTCGTCCCAAATCTGCTCAATGCGTTGCGCTTCTTCTTCGTCCAAATCCCATTCATCTTCTGGTGTTGAGGCCAACCAACGTCCGCCTGGCTCTATAGAACTCACCCCACCCGCTTGCGACCACTGCCCCATCATCTCAGGACGTGTTGCAATCCAAAAAAATCCTTTGGACCGCACCACACCGTCCCACTTGGAATTCACCCATTCCCAAAAGCGCTCCGGATGAAAAGGCTTGCGCGCACGGTAAACAAAACTTGAAAAACCATAGGTGTCAGCTTCGGATGATTCTTCGCCCCGCAACACTTTGAGCCACCCCAC
>JAIXVT010000115.1 GCA_027482725.1 Pseudomonadota bacterium
ATCAACAAATCATAAACTTTTTTTACTTCCGGCTTAGCATCAATGTTCCGTTTGTCTATTCCAACGGCAACTGTAAGCCCCCGTTTTCGAGCCCGAACCAACTCGTGTGCAACATCAATTAAATCAAAATCAAAAACATTTATAGCGATCTGATACCTCGCTTTTCTAATGGTCTTGATCAACAACGCCTTAAGATCGCTCGGCTTGCGAAGGCCTCGTTTTGTTTGCACAGGATGGTTTACCTGTACGGACTCCACGACATAACCTGAGGCAGACACGACGCGACTTAAATCAATAGGTTCCACAGGATCGGTAGTGTTCCGAAGCTCTGCCGCCACATCTGGACGCCCGAGATACTCTCTCAACTGATCGGAATAATTTTTATACCAAGCTCTCCTACTCATGGACTCTTGAGTGTTTGGAGAACCATCCCCCTGGTTGATTTGAACTAAAAACTCCTCCACTACCGAATGAATCTCTGGGTTCTTAAGTAAAAAAATGATGACTTGGGTCTCAGTGGGACGATTCATACCCTGAGTTAAAATCGGCTTGAATCCCTCATTAAGGATACGAACAGCCTCGTCATTGCCGTATATTCTTCGGGTTAATTTCAGTACACGCTCAAGAGGCTTTTCGGTGTCAAGACGTAAACTGAAAGATGTCTGAGCGAGGGAAGGTGTCGAACAAAGGAAACCCGTCGATAAAAAACTTAGCACCAAAAAACACATGATCCAAGAATTCAACACCTTGATCACGCCCCCGACTATTCCGTTTATTTTTTAAATTGTCAAACGATAACCCCTAAAGTTAATTCGTCTCTGTTTCCTTACATTTATTGCGATAGATTTTTAAGTTACGCTAAGACCATGAACACTAGCTGGATTAGTGCCGCTTCTTACCTCTTCCCTACCACGATAGGAAGATATGTAGCTCATCAGTTTTTAAAAACCACACCCTACAAGAACTTTTCTAAAGACGATTATTCCTTTCTGTCTTTAGGAACCCAACACCGAGGCCCAAATCACAGTGAATATTGGACATTAGGAGAGGGTAAACCCCTTATTTTTGTTCACGGTTGGAATGGGCATGGGATCCAATTCCGAGCCACAGCTCAAAAAGCTCTGGAGCAGGGTTATCGAGTCATCCTTTGGACGGGCCCCGGACATGGTGATTCAGGACCAAAGAGGTCTAACCTAGGGATTTTTTTTCGTGCTTTGATGGAAACCTGCAAAATTCTAGGGAAACCTCATGCGCTTATTGGTCACTCTTTTGGGGCGATGGCGTCTGCACTAAGTGTTGCCCACGGCATCTGTCCCGAGTTTTTAGTAATGTGCGGAGGCCCAGCCAAAATGCTTCCCGTGGTAAGCGCTGTTCCCAAACACTTCAAGCTTTCTGCGCGATCTACGAATTTTTTTCACGCGTTTATCCAAAAAAATGCAAAACTATCCCCTGCAGAGGCTGACCTGTATCAGCTAAAATCATTGATTAACTGCAAAACACTTTGGATTCACGACGCTCATGATAAAGAGATCTCGGTAAACGAAGTAAAGCAACTTAAACCCCATTGGCCCGAACTTCAGGTAAAAATTACCGAGCATCTTGGCCACCGCCGCATTTTGAAGTCTCCAGAATTTACGAATGCGGTGTTAGAATTTATTAAGGACTCATGAACGAAGACAAAAACCACACGAACTCCGTAACGCCTTGGTCAGAACTGGGCCTTTCTCCAGAACTTGTAAATTTTGTAACTCAGGCTGGGTTTCAGCAGCCGACACCCGTGCAAGAACGCGCGATTCCCCAAGCCTTAGACGGTGTTGATCTGATGGTTTCTGCGCAAACAGGAACAGGGAAAACCGCCGCTTTTGGCTTACCGATGATTCAAAACATTAAGGGACGCGAAGGCACCTATGGCCTCGTGCTTGCGCCAAGCCGGGAAATCGCGCTACAAATTCATCAATTTTTTGAGCAGTTCGGAGCACCTTTTGGGGTGCGTACTGCGGTGCTCATTGGAGGCGTGGGTTTACGCGCTGATGACGTTGCCCTTAAGTCCTACCCTCACATTATTGTCGCGACCCCTGGGCGCCTGTGTGACCACCTGGAACGCGGGAACATTTGGTTAGAGTTTATTGAGATGTTTGTGCTCGACGAAGCGGACCGCATGCTCGACATGGGCTTTAGCACCCAACTCAACAGAATTGCAAACGAACTTTCGTTAGACCGACAGACCTTGCTATTCTCAGCGACTTTCCCAAAATCAGTGGAAGTTCTAGCAGAAAAAATCTTGTGGAAACCTGAGCGGATCCAAGTGGGAAAATCTGTTTCTGCCGCAAAAACAGTAGAACAAGTTTTTATTAAAACAACGGATCATAGAAAATTTTACGAACTTGAAAATCTCCTCAGGCAAGAGCAAGGCACGGTGTTTGTTTTTACTCGCTCAAAGGATGGCGCCTCCCAACTGTGGCGCAATCTTCACAGCCGGGGATTCCGTGACGCCACTCAGATTCACTCTAATCTTAAACAATCCGACCGAGTCCAAGCTTTAGAGGATTTTAAATCAGGAAAGTACCGCGTGTTAATTGCAACGGACGTGGTAGGGCGCGGGATCCACGTAGATGGGGTCGCACATGTGGTGAATTACGATCTCCCCAAAGAGCCTTCGGATTATGTTCACCGCATTGGACGAACCGGACGCGCAGAACAAACTGGAAAAGCGACAACCTACATCACCGAACGAGATTTACGAAGTTTGCGGGATATCGAAAAAGTGATCGGGAAAAAAATCGTACTCCAAAATCCCTCTAAGATTTGATGAAGTTTTAGGGGTAGCGTTTAATTTGTAAGCCCCCACGATCGTCACGTAAAACCACCATCAACACCCGGTCACGCCCTGTAGGTAAACCCTTTTTACTGGCCGTGTACTTGTTGATTTGGTTTTGGCTCGTGCGTGCTTGATTAAAGAAACCATCTAAACTGCAAAGCTCATCGTCCGCACAGGATACATCACTGGGACCCGTTAAAAACCAGGTCGCTTCTAATTCTTCGTTAAGCGATAGATCGGGACCAGAGGCTTGCTTGAGAATATAGTTTTGAACATCGGAGGACGCCCAGTAACTCGTTAAATCGGCATCCGAACTGGGAAGCGCTGTAATCTCAGTGGATCCCTGCCGAATCTCTAGGCTAAGTGGGTTCGCATTTTTTGGCTTGCTCGAATCACTAAGTAAAATTCGCTTGATAGACCGCACGGAAGTGGCGGCGTCTGATGCCACATAAAGACGCGTGGTAATTAATACGGCAATTCCATTATATTTTTGAATCGCAGTAGTTTGTGACCACGCTGTATTTAAAAGCGCTAAAACCCCCGCAGGAGCAACGCTAAAATCAACCGTAATGGAGTTTGCTAAGCCCGTATACTCGGGAGCTGCGGGCAAAGTTACTGCTGCTCCGGATTGCACCACCACTCGGGTGGCAGCCCCCACGCACGTCGGAACCGCCCCTAAAGACGTTCCGGGGTCAAGACACCAATCGACATCTAAAAGTAAAGCTCGCCCCGATCCATAAAGATCACTTATTGCGGGGGTTAACGTTACCGAGGCTGGGTTAAATGTCGTCCCGTCAAATTCTATCTCGGGATCTGATGCGACTAGCCCCACCACACGCAATCGATCAAGAGTCGCGTATTTGGGCAATGTGTTTTCGGAGCATGCGGACAAAATAGTTAAAAAAACAGTCCCAATAAAATATTTTGTCTTTTTCATTAGAATTCCCCTTTGATCCCAAAAGTGGGAATGATGGGTAGACCGGTAACCACTTGATTGCTCCTGTAGTCATACGAGAACTGAAGTTGTTCTGGATTTTGAATATTAAATATATTTTGGATATCAATGTAGAGCGATAAAATCCACTCATCATAAATCCATCTTTTATCTGCTCTTAAATCCACTGAAAAGAACGGGTTTAAGCGGGCATTAAACGCTTGCCCCCGAATGGGAATATACACATCGTTATCCGCATCAAACACCGAGTCCACTGGAATTGAAGCGCGATTTCCTGTCACGTAACGCACCCGAGATGCCAGTGTCCACTCTCGGGGAAGGCGCACAGACCCGATCAAGGTCAGCAAATGCGTTTGATCAAATTGGAATAAATACTCAGGCTGAGACGGGTCCCAGCGCGTACTCCGCGATAAGGTATAACTTAAAAACAAATTCCACAACGCACGACAGCAAAAGTTCAGACGTTAAGAGACAGTGGC
>JAIXVT010000061.1 GCA_027482725.1 Pseudomonadota bacterium
GAAGGGGCAAAATAATGAGCAACGATTCTGCAAATGATTCCGGCAACAACCCTAATGATACAAAAGTCCTTATTGCGGGAGCAAACACGCTTTTCCTAAATGACGACGTCAGCCATCAGGAGCTTACGGATTTGGCGCGCTCGCTCCAAGCAGAAATGGATCAGGATCCGGAACTCAAAACCGATGTGGTTGGCCTGAGCGATACCGACGCCCAAGAGACATTGGATCAACTCAAAATGACGTTAGAATCGGCAGAGCTTGAGCGCGTACACCAACTGTCAGAAACCGTGGAGATTTTAAATTTAGCGGATGAGGCTTTAAATGCGGTGCAGATCGAAGAAGATCGAATTTTAGAGGCGCAAGCAGCGGCACAAGAGTCCACCGAAGAATCCACGCAAGAAACGCCGGACGAAGCTCGACTAGAGCTATTAGGGGCTTTGCCCAAACGCGCGGAAGACGGATCAGTCGACCTAGATGATTTGCAAGCCTGTATCCAAGCTTTTTTGTTCATGTCGGATCGCCCTGTCAGCCTAAAGAAAATCCAAGAGTGGCTCGAGCTAGAGTCCGTAGATGAAGCTCCCTTTTTGGCGGCAATCACCAACTTAAAGAACGAATACGAAAAGCCTATCCATGGCGTGTTTTTGGCCGAGGTCGCTGGCGGATACCAGCTCCGCACCAAACCTAACCGTGCGGCACTGATCCGTAAATTGGCCAAGGTACAAGTCCAGCGCTTGTCCCGTGGAGCGATGGAGACGTTATCGCTGATTGCCTACAAACAACCTGCAAAAAAAGAAGACGTGGACCAAATCCGTGGTGTCGATTCGTCTCATTTTATTCGCACACTTTTGGATAGAAAACTGATTGAAGTTGTGGGGCGGAGTGATGACATTGGGCGCCCGATGTTGTATTCGACTACAGATACGTTTTTAGAAGTATTTAATTTAATGAGCTTGGACGATCTACCTCCCCTCCGTGAAATCGAGGCCATGGTTCCACAAATTGCAAGCGCCGGGGAAGAAGATCCGCGCGTCGTGCAAATGCGCAAAATGGTCCAAAGCATGAAACTAGAAGACGGCGATTTAAGCTACAATGCAAAAGACGACGAGCAGATTTTGCAAGAGATCCGCGAAAAAGTAAAAACCATCGACGTCACCTCCCCTTATCTGGAGAGGCAAAAAGAATTAGCCACGCAAGGGATAGTCGGAGAAGAAGCCGAAGAATTGCTGGCGCAAGAGTTTGGGTTTGCACAAGCCGCAAGGAGCGATGCCCGTGATGCTGATTTAGCGGGAGCCGCGATAGGAACCCCCATCACCGAACAATCCGAAATCGATTTTGAGCAAGAATTAAAAAATCATAACTTTGAATAAATCACAGAAAGCAGTTGAGTTTTTATCATGTTAGAACGACTACAAAAAATTATTGCCCACGCGGGGCTGGCGTCTCGGCGCGAAGCGGAAGTGTGGATCAAAGACGGCGAAGTCACGATCAATGGGAAGGTGGCCAAGCTTGGGGATCAGGCCGACCCCACAAAGGATGCGATCAAAGTCCGAGGCAAGCTTTTAAAAAAGCCGGATGCCCCGACCTACTACTTGGCGTATAAACCTAAAAACTGTCTCTGCAAGTTTGGGGAAGACGAAGAAGGACGCGCAACTTTGGACGGAATGTCAAAGGACATTAAAGGCCGAGTTTTCCCGGTGACGAAACTTGATTTTTCTTTTGAAGGCGCTGTGCTGCTTTCTAACGATGGGCAGTTTACCGAAATGTTGCAACGGAACCGCTCCATTTTACGTGCGTTCCACATCAAGGTGCATCGTGTTCCTACAGATGACGAAATCGCGCGTTTGCGTCGGGGGGGCATGTTGGACGGACGCAGGTTTAAGCCCCATTCGGTGAATTTGCAAGCACAGTACCAACGTAACGCGCTAGTGGAACTGGTGGTGCGAGGATCAAAAACACCCGAGTTTAAGCCTTATTTTGAAGGAAAAGGGTTGTTTATTGAAAAAGTCACGCTCAAGTCGATCGGTCATATTGCGATTGAGGGAATGGAACCCGGACAAGTTAAAGTGCTTGCGCCAACCACCATCGAAGCACTGAGTGCGCAACCAGAACTCGCAGAGCGCGACCTACAGCGAAAATCATTGCGCGCGAAAAAGAAGTTAAAAAAATCTAAAGATTGACTCCCTGTTCCGCACGGGCTAACCTTTTTAGACAAATCAATTTTATCGCGGGGTGGAGCAGCCTGGTAGCTCGTTGGGCTCATAACCCAAAGGTCGTCAGTTCAAATCTGGCCCCCGCAACCAAATTTCGGAGCCGGTTTTCACACAAATTGAAAACCGGCTGCCGAACCAAAAACAACTCATCAAAATAAATCACAAATCGCTTAAAAACAGAGGAAAAGTAATAATTTTCTATCGAGTTTTTTCTGATTTCGAGGTCACTGGAAGTCGCTTGAAAGTCACCTACGAGGATGCCCAAAGTACTCCCCGTGGATGCCTGAACGAAACTTCTCATGAAAAATGGATGCCCGAAAATTCTGGGCATCCAAAGCGTCGCAAGAATTGCACTAGTCACGATCTGCGTTGACATGATGCGCCCGATCCGAGTTATTTTTTATAGCTTAGCTGTTTAATAGTTTTGCGCTTGTCCCTAGGGGCTCAAAGAGGCATAGTTGAGCTTTTTATGGAGTGTTTTTGTGTTAAAAATCGTAAAACCGTTAATGTTCTCGCTGCTATTCTGTTTGAATGCCCACGCTAATCTCCCTTTCGTAAAAGAGATGGTGAACAGCGTTACGGTCTATCTCGAAGGCGGTCGTCCCAATGCTATAGAATCTCTAAAAAACATCATTGCTCAAATCGATGCTCTTAACGACGCGGCACTAAAATCCGCAATTCTAAATTCATCGAACGCTCAAAATGAGTCCATCTTACTGCTAGCGGTCCAGAATTATAGTCCCCAATCTGTAGAGATGCTTGACGTCCTTCTTGATAACGGTGCTGAAATTCCTGAGCCCGGAACTGGACAAGAAAATCTTCTCAAGGCTTTGCTTCAGCACTTGAGTCAGCAGATGACATCAATAGACCGCAAACAGCTTTGGGATATCAGTCTTCAGAAGCTAAAGTTGCTGATAAAATGGGGCATTAAAGTGAATTACGACTCCACCCTTTTTTATGCGGTGGAATCGGGATCAACAGCGCTTGTCCTTGAAATCCTTAAAAACGGCGCGAACCCCAATATTCAAAGGCAGTTTGGCTATCACCCCCATCCCCAGACACCTTTAATGGTCGCAATTTCCGCCAACAATGAACCCATGGAAAAGCTATTGGTTCAACATGGTGCAAGTCTCGACTCTAATCTTCCTGAACAGAACTACACCCACGCCGAATACAAAAAAGATTTACTCGCCTATCGATTTAAAAAGGGATTAACCATGCTCCGGGATAATATTCGCGCAGGTTTAGGAACTGTGATGATTTCATTTTTTCGGTGCGGGGAAATACTTCGGGGGAAATAAAATTTAAAAGACTATGAGGTTGGATTCCAGCTCGTCAGAAGTTTTTTGCCTCTACGGAACGGACCCGTTACACTAAAGTAATGGAATTCGAAACTTTGCCCAATAAGACTCAAACTTCCCTGTCACCCATCTGCCAAAACACAATCCTTGGGGTCACTCTGGGTTACGTAATCGTTCGTTTTGGATTCACCCCAAAGCTGGATGCTCTCGGAACCTATGCCTCTTACTTTTTTGAAGCCGGATGCGTTTTAATTGCGGCT
Source organism: Pseudomonadota bacterium (assembly GCA_027482725.1). Taxonomy (GTDB): domain Bacteria; phylum Bdellovibrionota; class UBA1018; order UBA1018; family CAIMNF01; genus JAIXVT01. Next base: position 3,772 of record JAIXVT010000061.1, read on the forward strand.
GTTTGTGCCCGTACCTCCCTATTCTCACAAATACGCCTTGCACCTCGTTGGTGGGCATTTGCCTTGCTTGGAATCCTTTCGGGAGCGGGCGTTTATACCGCAATTTCAGCGCTCGGCTTAATCATGCCTTTTGACCTGAGCGGATCAGAAACGGTTATTCTTCTTCTCTTGGTAGGTCCGGTTCTTGAGGAACTCCTCTTTCGATTTTTTCTCTGGGAAGGGATAGGGAGACTATTTAGATCCCAAAAATGGGCGTGGGCACTGACCACGCTTCTCTTTTCCTACTCTCACTTTCATTCCTCTTGGTTTTTACCCCCTGAAATTCATGGATTCATCTATTACCAATCCATTTATACGATCATCCTAGGGTTAGCTTGCGGTTTTATGGTCTTTCGCTTCTCGTCACTAACATCTGCAATCATCATCCACCTTGCGTTTAATTTAGGGTTTTACCTTATGGCAGTAAGGTGAAATCGACCAAGTGTTTATTTGGGGGGGGGGAATATCGCTATTGAAAACTTAAGACTCATTTCTCGGCTTATTTTAAGGGAAATTATGACGTTACCATTAACCAAAATTCTTCTATGATTTTAGCCCGTGACAAACAAAACGCAAAATACCATCCGTATCTATGACCAAAACGCATTGAGGTTTTCTGCTCGACACCAAAACCAAGAGCCACGACGCCTTTACGATCTAACACGTATTTTTTTCTACGATGAGAGTGAAAAGCCCAAAGCAAGAACCCTAGATTTAGGTTGCGGAATTGGTCGAGACGCCGCTTGGCTTGCGAAACAGGGATATGGTCATGTTATCGGTCTTGATCCTGCGAGCGGGATGATCAACGAGGCCAACCGTCTTTACGGTGATTCATCGAAAAACTTAGAATTTAGAGTAGGAAACCTTGCTGATCTTGTTCGGCCTGAGTCTCGATCTTCACATGGAACTTACCATAATATTTTTTGTTCCGCGGTATTGATGCATATCGAGCGGGGTAAACTGATCGAATTCCTCGTAGGGTTGCTGGATGCACTTGAACCC
>JAIXVT010000024.1 GCA_027482725.1 Pseudomonadota bacterium
CCAAACGCCATTCGTTTAGGATCAATTCCCATGACCCAATGACCATGATCTAAAAAAAATTGTGTTGCGCCACCTGGAGAGCATCCAATCTCTAAAATGCGGGTTGCTTCCGGTAAAGCAATTTCATAACGCTCTAAAACCTCTTTAATTTTTAACTGCGCACGAGATGGCGAATTCTTCTCAAGAAGATGCACGGGGTAAATTCGGCCAGGCCTACGGATAAGTTTCCACTCCGGCTCTACATACTTGGTAAAAAAAACATGATCGGGATCCACCTGAATCCAGTTGAAGACTGTTTCAGCGGGTTTGGATTTTTTATTAAGATCATGAAATTTTAGTCCTAAATCCAGAATCGTTTTTTTCCAAGACTGGTCTGGGTCAAAACCCTCAGGTTCGTCACCCGGAACATAGGAATCACGAGCGAAAGCATGAACTTTTACTTTTTGACTTAGACTCTCCGCACTGAGTCTTCTTGCTAAGCCATGCACAGCCTCCATCCCTTTGGCTTGCTCAACAACCCATCCCCAATGCCGGGCAAAGATAAGTTTTTCTTGAAACTTAAAGTCTTTGCTTCCCACTTTAAAAGTTAAAAATCCGGGCCTTGAAAAAGCAAATCTCAGCTCAGGATAGATTTGATTTACTTCGGTTTTGAGCGCCTTCTCGGCACCGATTTGACAGGTCATAAAAACAAACAGATTTTCCATATAAGCTCTTTCTAAATCCCAAAATCCTGATCGTTGACTCGAACTTCTACGGGGATTCGATCGCGAATAGAATTTTCATAAATACATTCCAAGGCAAGATCTACCCGATCAAAGGCGGGCCTCATGATCGGAAAAAAAAGTTGAGACTGCATCGTCATCCCTTTCGAAAAAAAATCATCCCAATGGGTTAAGATAACGCGATTGGCTCGAGTCGCTAAAACAACTTCCTTCCAGTATTCATCACAATAGCGCCGTGGCTGGTTACCTAATTTACCTACGGCCAAAAAAACAAGCGTGTCGTTACGGTTTCTAAAAAATTCCTGATATCGACCAGGGATAAACCCAGCGCTAGGATGAAAAAGTATCCCCTTTGAGGTTCCCAAATTTTTTAGTGAAACATAATAGGATAGATTCTCACCACATTTTAAATGATTGATCCGTAGCGGATAAGAAAGCGCGTCAGAAATAACGCCGGGAAGAAGATCTCCGGGAGAGTGATTAGAATCCAAAACATGAACATGAAAAGGATCAAACTCAAGACTGTCGCCGGACTCTACGACCACAACCCGTTCGGGAGGTAGCCCTCCTAACCTTATCGCTGATAAAATAGAACTTCCCCCGACGATACTTGCTCCTGTAACTTTTGCAACTACTGGAGCATCAAAGTAATGGTCCACATGGGTGTGACCAACTAAAACCGGATCAATATTTTCTAATCCCAAACGCCGTAGGTGTCCTTGCAATGCATCACGATCGGGCTCATTTCTTTGGAATAGCGCTTCTCCAGCACTGAGCCGAGAAAAGTATCCATCCATTAGGAGCGTTCGTTTTCCCTGAGTTAACGCAACGGAGGTCACTCCTAAAAATCGAACTTTTAAACCCAAATTTGATGGAAAATCTATCTGGGATCGAGTCCATTTTTCCCAGGCTTGAGTAGACTGGGGACTCCAAAACAGCCTAAAATTTAACCCTGTAGTCTGACCTGAGTTTTTTAGGGAGATCGGACGCATCCAAAAGAAGCCGACGATGATAAAAGCTGAAAACCCGATAAAAAAAGAAAGTTTAAAAATGACTTTTTGTTTCACATGATTCCCAGTTAAAGACTTTAAAGCATACCCGATGCTCACCCCTCGAACAAATCATTAAGGACCAGCAAAAAGATAAACTCATAAGGTTGATTAAAAATACGTTTTGTACGCGTAACCGAGCAGGAGTAGATTAAAAACTCCGAGTTTAACCAAAATGACATCTTTCGCCCTACCCCTAACCCAAAAAGAACTATGCCCCGGCCTTTGGTGCGGGCTCACGGGTATTACCGGATTTGTAGGCGGGGCACTAGCGGCAAAACTACTTCATCAAGGAGTAACCCTTGTTGCCCTAGTCAGAGAACTGAACCAATCTCGAATTGCCCAAAACAATGTGCGGAGGAGCGCAAAAGGTCTAGGGATACAACTTCCCGATGACTGGGAGGATCGACTTTTTTTTGATGAACTCAAACCTAAGGGAACACAATTTTCCCAATGCGAAGTGGTTATCCATTCTGCAGCAGACATGAGCTACGATCTAAGTCACCTCGAAGAGTCGATTGGTTTTAACTCGGGTTACTCGACATGGCTATTAAACCGAAGCTCCAGATCTGAAAAAAGACCCCTTTTTATTTATGTTTCCACGGCTTATGTTGCTCCACACGAGCACGGCCCTATTTTAGAAAAGTTTCACAACAAAGTGGGTACAAATAACAGTTATCAACTCTCAAAAAGTATAGCCGAGTCGGCTCTTGTTTCTTTTGCAGAAAACCACGATCACGACTTGGTCATTTTTCGTCCAAGTATCATTGTTGGCTCTTCAAAAACCGGATTTAGCCCAAAAAGATCAAACGGATTTTATAAATTTGTAGATGCCTTTGAACTAGCGAAGAAATTTGGTAAGGGAACGCTCCATTTTTCACTTAACCCCGAGGCCGTTCCAAACTTTGTGTCGATCGACTCCGTCGTGTCTGCTCTAGAAAAAATAGTGATGAAATTCAAATTTATTCGAGGGGTAAAATTTTTTCACTGTGCGGGACAATCAAATCTTAATAATGCTCAGCTTACCTCAATTGTAGCTCGGTGGTTTGAGATGGTTTACTCGAATACACGACCCACAACATCTCTAGAGAGAAGAATTGAAAAAAACTTAATTTCCCTCAATGCGCCGTTTTCAAATGCGACTTGGTTGTTTTGCCTTAACCGGATAAATTATTTTATAGGAACGGATTGGCAGTCTCCAATTCGCCCAGAGGCGATTAAAAAAATGATCGGAGAGTACCTAATTGAAAAAAAAACAATCGAGCAGCAATATTAATAAAAAATTGTTCCGCTCCGACAAAAAAAACATAATGTTTATTTCGGTAATTTTTATTGGCCTCACGAACCTAAAGTGCACCAGTATTTTGCCAAACAAGTTGAATCAACCCGAACTTCCTCCTCGTATTATTGATGCTCACACCCACACTGACCGTTTAGACCAGAATCCGAAACCAGATTTGAATGCGATTAGAAAAGACTATCTCGCTTCATTTAATGAGCTAGGAGCTCAAGCAGCTGTCGCAATAACGATCGATCAAGACTACGGCTACATCGATCTTCGAGACAAAAAGGTAATTCACTGTGTTGGTATCCGTAGCAAATACAACATTAGAGCATTAGAAAAACAAATCATTTCTAAAAAATATCG
>JAIXVT010000090.1 GCA_027482725.1 Pseudomonadota bacterium
AATCGTTCATTCCCGTCGTGTCTTTACCTGATTTTGTCGCAGCATCTCGTTCTGATTTTTCCGGGCTAGCCTCCGAGGATGTCCGTGATGGGAGTCCAAAGCCTCTTTGGGCGGAGGATAAAAAAAATAGCGGTCAGGCCCCGGTCGTGCCGGTAGTGCGTCCGCGAGTATCGCCATCAGATTTGCGCACCTACCGAATGTGCCCGCAACGCTATGTGTATCAGACTCGTGCGCAATTGAATCTAAACTTGCTCGATTCGGACCGAGATGTTTCGTCTCCCCGTAGCCTGGACTCCGCCCCCCTTGGGGAGTCCGCAACGGATATTGGTACCCGTCTCCATAAAAGTTTAGAGGAGGGGGATTTTTTGGCGTGTGCAGAGGTCATCGGAGAAGCTACAGCGCATCGGGTGTGGGAAAGACGAGAAGCCCTGAAATCCGAAGGACGCATTTTGCGAGAGTACGGTTTTGAAGTTCCACTGTCCCGCTCTTTTCAAGCTGTTACAGGACAGATGGACTTGTGTGTTGTTTCGGAAGACCTGAGCTGGGCAAAAATCATCGACTATAAGTTTTCGCGTAAACCCAAAACGGAATCTGAACTCCTTGATCTGTATTTGCCTCAGGTCCAAGCCTATGCATGGGCACTCTGCAAGGGCTTTCTCCGCGATGGGGGGCGGGTGAGTGCGGAATTCTGGGCGTTTTCCGACGGGATGTTTTCGGTTGTCCCTGTGCCCGATCAGGCCCTTTCTCCGCCCGCCTTGGAACAGGTTTGGGCAGACTTTTTATCCTTTGAAAAGGTCTTGGAAACTTGGCCCACAGGAAAGTCGTGGAATCATCGCCCTTGGGCTCGGCCGGGCGATGAATGTCCGTGGTGTCCCTATCGATCGGCTTGCGTGGCTTGGGTTTCATGATCTAGGCTTGCCGTATGGCACCAGCGGGCAATGCAAAAACATCGGATAAATCGCAAGAAAAAACTCAGCCGAAATCATCGAAATCGATTTCTTCGAGCAGCACAGCCGAATACTTTTCAAAAAACCTTCAGCAGGTCGGGTTTTCATCTCAAACCAAGGCGGTATTGACCACGCTCAAAGAAGCCGTGGATAACAGTTTGGATGCCTGTGAAGAGCACGGCATTCTCCCCGAAATTAAAGTTGTCATTGAGCGCGTGGGCGTGGGATCCATCAAGAATTCTGAGCGCATCCGTGTCGTAGTAGAAGATAACGGTCCCGGTATTGATGGAGAGGATCTCCCTAAAGTTTTTGGAGAGTATTTGGCCTCGTCTAAATTTGGTCGGGGACGGTGTACCCGTGGGCAGCAAGGGATTGGGATTTCGGCCGCCACCACCTGGGCTCAGCTGACCAGTGCGTCTGGGGCAAAAGTGATTTCAAAAACCAAAGGTCAACGTAAAGCCGTAAGTGCTGTGATCGAAGTGGACATCAAAAACAATAAAGGGATTTTAAAAAATCGCGAGACGATCGAATGGGACCGCCCCAACGGAACACGCGTGGAGTTTGTTTTTGATGGACGGGTGCAAGTCAACGGGGAGGCCGGGTTGTTGAATTACCTGTTGGGGACAGCATTGGTGAATCCTCATGTGACGTTTCAGTATCAGCTTCCCGATCAAGAGCTGCAAACGGTAGAGCGCGTCTCCGATGCGGTCCCACAAATCCCGGAAGCGACAGAGCCGCACCCGCACACCATGAAGTTGGGCGAGTTCATTGCCCATTCGCACTTGTTTGGCCGCGTAAAAACAGACGTATGGTTAAAGCGGGGATTTAGTCGGTTGGGCGATGCCGCAATGGATGCCCTCCCTAAGGGTTTGCTCAATCAAAACGTGGACAGTTTAAGCAATGCCGATTTTGAAAAATTATTTAGCTCCATTCAGTCCGTAGAGTTGAAAGCGCCCAGCACATCATCTGTTCTCAGCATCGGAGAAGATGCGTTGTCCAAAAGCATTCAGCGTCTAGGTAAGATTGATTTTTTTAGCGTCGTGACCCGTAAGCCGACGATCTGTGATTTTAAACCGGTACAAATCGAAGTGGCGATTGCCCGCCTTGAGGCTCGGCTTTCAGAAAATGATGCTCCTGTTCAAGTGCTCCGGTTTGCCAACCGCGTGCCCCTCCAGTTTGATAAATCGGCCTGTGCTATTGTTCACGCGATCACGTCGGTAAATTGGAGGTCCTACGGCTTGGGGCAACCCAAAGAGTCTTTACCTCAAGGACCTTACATTATGGCGGTGAGCGTTGTTTCTCCTTTTATTAAATTCAAAAACGCTTCTAAAGAAACAATTGATGCTTCGGACGAACTGGTGGAAGAAATCCGCCGGGCCTTGATGCAAGCCGGACAAAAGCTGAGTCGGCACATTAAAGCCGAAGAGAAAGCCGAAGACCTTGAAGAGAAAAAGCGTTACATCGAACAGTTTGGCCCAATTTTAGTAGAAGGTTTGGTGCGCATTACGGGCGCTAAACCGGAAATCAAAAAGCGGGCGGAAGAGGGATTGATGAAAATTTTAGGGCGTGACACAAGTCATGCCGAGAAAGAATTGAACGCAGCAACCGCACGACTTGAGGAACAGCTAGAAAAGGAACGAGAGTAACATGGCGCTCAGGAAACGAAATAACGACCAGATTCCCGAAATTTCTCGCGAGATTTGCCTGCGTATGCTGACCGATTTGGAGCGGGCGAAACGTCCGGTATTGCATGCGACAAAATGCTCCCTGGACAATGCGATTTATAACCCGAAAATTGGTTTTTTCACTCCCGGCGATAAAAAAGTGGCAACCGAATTGAATGTGTCTTCGGTAAAAAAAATGTCGAGGGCCATTTTTCTTTTGGAGATTTTGCTCCGTAACATCGATTCCGGTGCAGTGAACACCAAGCGCGAGCTCTATTACATCAGCAAAGGTGAGATCAAAGGAAATCCCCGCTTAAAGCCGCTCGATTTTGCGGATCAACCCGAAAGCGATGACATCATCGATTTTATCTGCGAAATGCTTGAAGTCTACCGCGAGGACTTTAACTGTTACGCCAACGATCGGGGTGGACAAACGTATTCCCAGCAGCTCATTGTGACGGAAACCCTGACCGATGGGGAAACCGCGACCATTGATTTGTCTAAGTTGGGGACATCGCCGTTTCAACCCAAAAACCGACCTCAAAACTTTACCCTAAAGATGAGTGAGAGAATTGATTTTGGTTTGATTGTCGAGTCCGAGGGTACGGCCAATACCTTGGTGGCCAACGGGTTTACCAAGCGGAACAAATCGATTTTGATTGGCTCTCAGGGCGTACCGTCCAATGCGGTGCGAGCTTGGGTGAAAACAATCCAGGATCAGCTTAAAATCCCTCTTTATTTCTTTGGGGATTTGGATGCGTACACGCTTCAGAATATTTTTAGGACGCTTAAAGCGGGTTCCGCTGCGTCTTTGATCCGGAATCAAGATTACAGCGCACCTGATGTCCGTTTTTTGGGGGTTTTGCCAGATGATATCAAGAAATACGATCTTTTTGATTATCCGGTTCGGGAGCAGGATGCCCAAGAGGGGCGAGCCTTAAAAAAGGCGGATGATGCGTTGAAAAATGACCCGTTTTTTCAGGACAAAAAAAATAAAGGCTTAGCGGAGATTTTGCGTTGGTTACTTAAAAATAAACGCCGTTGTGAACAGCAGTCTTATTTTTCGGTCGCGCCCAAAGATCCCACCATGCCTGAAAAAATCATCGTTGAAAAAATTAAAAGGGGAGACTTTGTCTAGCCGGTGTTTTTTGGGATCGTGAGTTCCTTACGAGACTCTGAAAACACGTCCTCGAATCAGTGAGGCAGACCGGGTGAGGTGTTTGTGACACCCTTCGAATTTATCAAATTAAACTTTTGTTATCGACGTCGATGAACAGTCATGAAGCGTCAAAAAGGTTTAAAAACATCGTTATTGTTGTTAGCCGGAATTTTAATGGGTCTTATCGTGTTGGGTGGACTGGGCGGGCTTGCTTTTCAAGGTGTCATTACGTCGAGCCTCAATCAAACCTTAAATACGTTCGAAAAAGCCATGATTCTTTCGGACATGCGGGGCGAGTTCCGTCAAACCCGGATTGATATCCGCACAGTCGCAGTAGTTGGACTGAGTCAGGGCGAAGCGCTAAAAAAAGTAGATCAGGCTTTAGGGCACGCGGGCAAAGTATCCGAACTGATCGCAATCTACGGGAAAGAATACCTTGTTCCCTCAGAGCAGGCCGTTTTCGAGCGGCTTAAAACCAACTGGAAAAAGTTTTTGGATGTTGGGGGTAGTATTGTCCAAGCCACCCAAGCGGGTATTCAAGAAAACGGCCCTAAATTAAGTCATTTTATCCTTGTGGACTGTCCGCTTGCCGCAGGTCGCGTTCAGGATGATTTGAATGAGCTTTTATCGATTCAAGTCAAGGAATCAGAGCGTACTCGTGCGCAAGCCGCACAGCAATCGCAACAGTCGAAATGGGTTCTATTGGTTTTCCTTATGGGGTCTATGGTGCTTGGCGTGGTGTTTTCATGGAGTATGATGCGTCGTTTATTGTTAGAGTCTAAAAAAGTTTCGGAACTGATTGAAGCGGGGGCTCAAGAAGTAAAGCACGTGGCCCAAAAACTGGATCAGGACTCAGAAGCATTAGCGTCGTTATCCACCCAACAAACCGAAACCGTAAAGACTATCTTAAACACCAGTCGGGAGATTGAAGATGTATCCATCCAAAATACAACGATTGCTCAAAAGTCCCTGGAAATAGCGGATGAATCGTTAGAAAAATCGTCTGAAGCCCAGGAACGGGTAAAAGATCTGGACCAGAGTTTGGAGCTTTTACAACAACGGGCAGAGGAGATGCGCCAAACCAATGAGTTGAACTCCGAAGAAATTAAAAAAATGATCGTGTTGATCACAGAAATCGCAGACCGAACCCAGGTGATCCACGATATTGTATTTCAAACTAAACTCTTGTCATTCAACGCTTCTGTAGAAGCCGCTCGGGCCGGAGAGCACGGTAAAGGATTTGCGGTCGTTGCCGAAGAAGTGGGCGTGCTTGCTCAGAAAAGCGGAGATGCCGCAAAAGAGATTTCAGGTCTTGTTGAAAACAGCGTGCGCCGTGCCGAGGAAATCATCAAATCATCGTCCCAGCGGTTGCATTCCGCGCAATCAAATACTTTGGCGACGATTCAAAAATCTTTTGAAGATGCGCAGCGTTGTGCCGAAGTGATCCGGGAAATTGTGGAGAAATCCAAACTCACTCGCCAACAATCGGATCAGATTCTAAAAGCATCCACCGATCAGTTTTCGGGTGTAAAAAACATTGTGCATCTGCTGGCTGATATTGATTCGGCAACTCAAGAGAACTTGGCTCGTTCGCAACAAGCCCGCGAAGCCACAAAAAATTTAAACGAATGTGCAGAACACATGGGAAAAGGCGTGGAGCAACTCCATGCTTTAGTGGGGGGTTTGAACAAAGTCGCTTAGAAGGGATTAAATCAGCTTTGCACCAGTTCGCGGAAGCTCTCTTCAAACTGGAGCCAAGTGCGCATACGGACGGGCGGTATCCCACGTTCTTCGAGAAGCTCTTTTAAAATAGCCAGCCTACGGTCAAAATGCCCTTGCAAAATGGGGGGGAGGTTGAGGTGTGCGCTGGCCACAGAACGTCGAACCGGAGCCTGAGGGCTTAATCCTGCGGCGTGACGGATAAACTCAAACTGACCTTGGGCAATCAACCGAAGATCCTTGCCCGCAAAAAAAAAGCCAACCATGACATCGTCATGTTGGCGTTGATAAAACTCGTGAACCAAAGAAAAAAAATCCCCCTCCCCAATTCCCTGAATCAAGTCTTTCAGAGCCGATCGAGAGGGGGATTTCATGAATTACATCGCTGGAGCTGGTTTTACGTCGATGAGTTCGACTTCGAAAAATAGCTCAGAATTCGCGGGAATCGCGCCTACGGCTTGTGCGCCGTAACCAAAGCTTGCCGGAATGGTGAGTTTACGAACTCCACCTTTTTTCATTGCAGTGATGCCCATAGCAGCATCGCCACCAATTCCGATTTCCCAGCCCTTGATTACAGATCCTTTTCCAAGGGTAAACTTAAAAGGCTCGTTACGATCTTTTGAAGAATCAAATTTCGTCCCGTCTTTTAATGTTCCTGTGTAGTGAACAGTGATCTCGCTGCCGGCAACCGCATCTTCTCCGGTACCGGGTTTTGTGTCTTCTGCGGTAACTTTTTCAGTAGGAGCTTGGGTTTGGGGAGCAGTTTCGGTGGTAGGAGCTTGGGTTTCTTCAGACTTTTTGCAGCCTTTAGTACAAGCCGTGAGTGTAAGGGCGGTAAGTGCGCCAACGATTGAAAATAAAACATAACGTGATTTCATAATTGATCCTTTCCTGTTGAGATTTTACCTAGAATATCAAAGGAAAAATCCCTAGCATAGTTTGAATGTCACTCGTTGAAAGTTTTTTTTACGGAATGATTCAGGGACTTACCGAATATTTACCGGTAAGCAGTTCGGCGCATCTTTTGCTTTTTCCCGCGTTTTTAGGGGTTCAAGACCCCGGACTGGCCTTTGATGTTTTTTTACACATGGGGACACTTGCGTCGACGTTGGTTTATTTTTGGAAAGATCTGGTGGGATTAATTCCGTTTCGGTCGGCATCGGCTCCCTCAACGGGACAAATTGTAATCGCAACCCTGCCGGCGGTCATTGCCGGGATTGCCTTGAAATTCGTTTTTCCCGAAGGGATTCGCTCGGTAAATGTCACCCTGATTACCCTGCCTTTATTCGGATTTTTATTGTTTTGGGTAGACCGTCGTCGGCCCGACGACACCGGCGCTCCTGCGTCTGTATCTTGGAAACAAGTGCTTGGTGTGGGATTTGCCCAAGCCTTAGCCTTGGTTCCAGGGGTATCCCGGTCGGGGATCACGATTACCGCAGGTCGCGCACTGCATTTAAATCGAAAAACATCGACTCGACTTTCATTTTTATTGTCTGTTCCCGTGACGGCGGGTGCTATTGCGATGGAGTGTCGCCACCCGGAAGCGATCCTGAGTACTGTCGGGGACCCTGCGGTTCTCTGGGTGGGCGCGGGTTCTGCGTTTGTTTTTGGCTGGATTGCCATTCGTTTTATGATCACCGCAGTGAGCAAGATGGGGTACTTGGGTTTTTTTGTTTATCGCACACTGCTTGCCTTAGCCGTTTGGTTTTGGGCGTAAACCCACCGTTTTTTGAATAATTCTGGTTAATTACGGAGCTCGGCGGACTGGACCGTTGTCCCCATAGGGGTAGCACCGTGGAGTTCTCGACCCAAGTAGGCGGTGATTTCTTCTACAGTGTCGACACAGAATAATTTCCCCAAATCCTCAGGAGAAACCAGGCCGCGGGGGAGAATTTCTTGATTGAGCCAGTCCAAGAATCCTTGCCAAAATTTTCGATTGACCAAAACTACAGGTCTTGGTCGCATTTTTTTTGTTTGTGCTAACGTGATGATTTCAAACAACTCGTCAAAGGTTCCAAAACCCCCGGGATAAATCACGAAAGCTTCACTGTAACGGACCAGTAAAACCTTCCGCACAAAAAAATAACGACACCTTAAGCCCGCGTGAACAAACGGATTGAGGCGTTGCTCTTTTGGAATTTCGATATTGATCCCGATACTTTTCCCTGTCGGCGATTGTCCGTTTTTTTTTGCCTCAAAGGCACCCTGACTGGCTGCGGTCATAATCCCAGGACCTCCACCCGTCACGATGGAAAACCCCGACTCGGCAAGCTCACGCGCCAAGCGACGCGCAGACACGCAGTCTGGGTCGGTTTCAGGAAGGCGAGCTGATCCAAAAATCGTGATGGCCCGCTCTGTCTTCCGCAAAAAATGGAGCCCTCTCCAGAGTTCAAAAGCAATTCTGAAAAACATCCCCACATCACGAATAAAACGGGCCCGGTAAGGCGCGTAAACATAGTCCCGTTCACGCCCCGGCCCAAAAAACGGACGCATTTACGGAGTTTCCTGGCGCTTTTTCTTAAGTGGACCTTTGCCCCCTAAATAGTCCTCAAGGATTCCCTTGACCTTAGTCTTGACGTTGGCTTCCCGGTCTGAGTTCAAAACTTCTTCGATCGCGCGCAATTCGTCTTCAAGTTCCCAGCGCGAAAGCAAGCTCACCGACAATTCGTCGTGGGTATCCGGTGTTTTCATGCTGTCATGCACTTTCAACTTGTGCCTGATTCCCAACATGCGCGTAACGAGTTCAATGCGTTCTTCCTTCGTCATCTTTAGCCTTTCAATAATTGTCGGACAACGTAAGCAAGAATGCCCCCGTTTTTGTAGTATTCAAGCTCGTTCGGGGTATCAATTCTCAATTTTGCATCAAACGTAAACACAGTTCCATCCGCTCGTTTGACGTGAACCTTGATGTCCTGTTGGGGCACCATGGAGCTCAATCCGGGGATACTGATCTCTTCATCACCTTTCAGTCCGTGGTGGTCAGCCGATTCCCCAAGATGAAACTGGAGCGGAAGGACGCCCATGCCCACCAGATTGGACCGGTGAATGCGCTCAAAGCTTTCAGCGATAACTGCACGAATGCCCAGGAGTTGTGTTCCCTTAGCGGCCCAATCGCGTGAAGACCCGGTACCGTATTCTTTACCGGCAAACACCACAAGCGGAGTGTTTGTTTTACGGTATTCTTGGCACGCATCAAAAATGGAGAGCTCTTGTCCCGACGGATAAAATCGGGTCAGTCCGCCCTCAACTCCACCCATCATTTTATTTTTAATCCTCACGTTGGCAAATGTTCCGCGGATCATGACTTCGTGGTTCCCTCGGCGCGCTCCGTAAGAATTGAAGTCTTTGGGGTCAACACCGTTGGCGATTAAGTACTTCGCCGCAGGTGAGGATTTGGAAATCGATCCCGCCGGGGAAATGTGATCCGTGGTGATCGAGTCTCCGAACACACCGATCACACGTGCCCCGTTAATATCGGTGACAGGTGCGACTTCTTTGGTGAGCGACTGTAAAAAAGAAGGTTCACGAATATACGTCGATTTTGGGTCAAAATCATAAAGTTTTCCGGCAGGAACCTTCAGGGATTGCCAGTGCTTGTCCCCCTTAAACACATCTTGGTAGCTCTTTTCAAACTGTTGGGTTGTGACGAATTGTTTCACCAAGGAATCAATCTCGTCTGGAGCGGGCCAAATATCTTTGAGGTACACCGGGTTTCCTGAGGGATCTTTGGCAATCGGATCTTGATCCAAGTTAACGTTGACGTTGCCCGCCAAGGCATATGCCACCACGAGGGCCGGAGATGCCAGATAATTTGCACGAACTTGGGTGTTGATTCGGCCTTCAAAATTTCGGTTACCGGAGAGTACCGATGCCACGACAAGTTTGCCATCGGTTACCGCTTGAGACACTTCGTCAATCAAGGGACCTGCGTTTCCGATACAAGTGGTGCATCCGTAGCCAACCACATGGAAGCGTAGCGCCTCAAGGTACGGCATCAGGCCCGCTTCGGACAAATAATCCGTAACGACTTTAGATCCCGGTCCGAGGGATGATTTTACCCAAGGCTTGATTTGTAAGCCTCTTTCTACCGCTTTTTTGGCAAGCAGCCCCGCGGTCATTAGCCCCGTAGGATTAGAAGTATTGGTACACGAAGTAATCGCTGCAATCACCACCGATCCGTGACCTAGGGTCATGTCAAGTCCGTTCAGCGTGATTTTTTGTTCCGACCCTTCACGGGCGCCAGGGTCTTTCATCTGAGCAATCAACTGGGGGAGGGCCTTACTAAACTCGGATTTTACGTTTTTTAAGGTGACTCGGTCTTGCGGACGGGAAGGTCCGGCCAAAGAGGGTTCTACGGAGGATAAATCCAGCTCAACGATATCCGAGTAATGGGGTGTTTCGGTCGAAGGGTCGTACCAAAGGTCCTGGGATTGATAGTAGGACTTCACCAAGGGGATAAGGTTTCCCCGTCCGGTGAGCGCAAGGTAGTCGGTTGTTTTTTCGTCGACGGGGAAGAATCCAATCGTTGCCCCGTATTCCGGAGCCATGTTTGCGATTGTGGCGCGATCTGCCAACGGAAGGGCAGCCATCCCAGGGCCAAAAAATTCGACAAATTTCCCGACAACTCCTTTTTTACGCAATATTTGTGTCACGGTAAGAACAAGGTCCGTTGCCGTAACACCTGGGTTGATTTTACCGGTAAACTTGAACCCCACCACTTGAGGAATCAACATGGTGATGGGTTGTCCGAGCATTGCGGCTTCGGCTTCGATTCCACCCACTCCCCAACCCACAACGCCCAATCCATTAATCATCGTGGTGTGTGAATCCGTCCCCACTACGGTATCGGGATACACCACCTGTTCTCCTTGAACTGTTGTCGATGTCATGGCCACCGTCGCCAAGTACTCTAAGTTCACTTGGTGGATGATGCCGGTTTCCGGTGGAACTGCCCGGAAGTTTTTGAACGCGCCTTGCCCCCAACGCAAAAACTGATAACGCTCGTTGTTGCGTTCGTATTCTAAAGCTGTGTTTTTTTCGAAGGCTTGAGACGATCCAAAGTGATCCACTTGCACCGAATGGTCGATCACCAAGTCCACCGGGCAGAGGGGATTGATTTTTTCGGGATCGCCGCCCAAGCGTTTCATGGCCGCGCGCATCGCCGCTAAATCACACACTGCGGGGACGCCGGTAAAGTCTTGTAGAACAGTACGTGCCGGAGTGAATTGGATTTCACGATCGGGTTCGGCCTTCGGGTTCCAGTTCAAAATAGCTTCAATATCGTCTTTTTTTACGGCGACTCCATCTTCCAAGCGGATGGGATTCTCTATTAAGCCTCGCAACGAGTGGGGGAGTTTCCGAATGGGCTTTTGCGTCGTTTTTTCCAAAACTTTGAGCGAAAAATACGTCCATTTTTTTCCCTCTACAGAAAGTTCAGACCGGGTTTTGAAGCTATCGACTTTGGAGATGTTCATAATTGGAATTCAGGTTACCCCGAAAAACGTTTTTCTGAAAACCAGGATTGCGCACATGGCCTCAGGTTTCGTATGCTTGTTCCAGTTCAAAATGAAAATAGTGGAGGATTTATGAGTGCATCAGAAATAAATGGTTCGCAAAACAGTCCCTGGCTCAAGTCGTATCAGCCCGGCATCCCGTCTCAAGTGGATGTTAACGAGTTTTCATCCATCAATGATTTGATGGAAATGGCCTGTAAAAAATTTGCGAATCGCCCGTCATTTACCAATATGGGCAAGATGATCACTTATGGGGAGCTTGACCGTTTAGCGACGCAGTTTGCCTCGTTCCTGCAAAACGACTTAAAGCTTGCCCGGGGTGATCGTATCGCGATCATGATGCCTAATCTTTTGCAGTATCCCGTAGCATTGTTTGGCGCACTGAGGGCCGGATTGGTCGTGGTCAACGTCAATCCTCTTTACACCCCGCGGGAGTTGGAGCACCAGCTCCGGGACTCTGGTGCAAAAGCGATTGTGATTTTGGCTAATTTTGCCAAGACCTTAGAAGAAGTGATTCCGAGCACTCCGGTTAAAAGTGTCGTCATCACCGAAATCGGTGATCTCCTTCCTCTCCCGAAGCGTCTCTTGGTAAATGTCGTCGTCAAGTACGTAAAAAAAATGGTTCCTGAGTTTCATATTGCGAACACCATTTCTTTTAATGAAGCGCTTTCTCTGGGAAAAACCACCAACCTGAGCCGCCCTGTTATTCGACACGAGGATCTTGCCTTTTTGCAGTATACGGGGGGCACTACTGGCGTGGCCAAGGGCGCCATGTTGACCCACGGAAACATTGTCGCCAATGCGGTGCAGGCCCGAGCATGGATCAAGTTTTTGATCAAAGACGGGGAAGAGGTCATCATCACCGCGCTTCCTCTTTATCATATTTTTTCGTTGACGGCGAATTGTCTCATTTTTTCATCGATCGGCGCCCAGAACATTCTTATTACGAATCCCAAGGATATTCCTGGCTTTATAAAAGAGCTGAAAAAGTGGAAGTTTTCCGCAATTACTGGGGTAAACACATTGTTTAATGCCCTCATGAATCACCCTGATTTTACGCAACTTGACTTTAGTGGTCTTAAGGTTTCTTTGGGTGGGGGAATGGCGGTCCAGCGGGCTGTGGCGGAGCGATGGAAGCAACTTACCGGAGCCCCTCTCATTGAGGCCTATGGGTTGTCCGAAACTTCTCCGGCAGCGTGCATTAATCCGATGAATCTTAAGGAGTACAACGGTTACGTAGGGCTACCTATTTGTAGCACTTCTGTTGCGATTAAAGATGATTCTGGGAATAACGTGGATTTAGGGCAGGTTGGCGAGATTTGTATCCAAGGACCTCAGGTGATGAAGGGGTATTGGCAACGACCAGATGAAACCCAAAAAGTGATGACGTCGGATCGTTACTTTAGGACGGGTGACATCGGTTATATGAATGAGAATGGTTTTGTAAAAATTGTCGATCGCAAAAAAGATATGGTGATCGTGTCCGGATTTAACGTCTACCCAAACGAAATTGAGGACGTTGCCGCAACTCATCCCAAAATCATGGAAAGCGCAGTGATTGGTGTGCCAGACGAAAAAACTGGAGAGGCCGTGAAGATCTTTATTGTAAAAAAAGATCCCTCCCTGACCGAAGCCGAGGTTTTGGCCCACTTTAAAACTAACGTTACAGGATATAAGATGCCTAAATTGATCGAATTTCGATCAGAGCTTCCCAAGTCTAACGTTGGAAAAATTTTACGAAAAGATTTACGCGAACAGGAATTAAAAAAGCATTCCAAATAAGTACTGAGCCCAACTCAAGGAGTCCCATGGCAAAAATTAAAGTGAAAAACCCGGTTGTTGA
>JAIXVT010000011.1 GCA_027482725.1 Pseudomonadota bacterium
GCCTTAGTTCGCCGATCCGTCGGCATTTAAGTAATCGATCACGTGACCCGGTCGCGCCAGCAATCGATTAAGTTTGCTTTGGGTCCACCAAAACGTAGATCGCGGGCGAATAGACCCGTCACATAAAGCGCCCCTGGTATCCAGTTGGACAAGCCTTGCCCCTAAGGCCTGTATGGAATTTATGCCGGACTCTGGTCGTAAGCCCGCAAAGAGCTCACCCAAAGCGCTATCTTGGATCGGTGCAATCTCAGGTTTCACGGTAAGCATTCTCGCTTCAAAGATGGCTTTCATCATACGCTGAAGTTGGTGAACCCGAACTCCGCTCGAAATCCCCTTCGCAACCACAGTGACGCTGGACACCGCAGCTCCAGCCATGCCTCCTAAAATCATATAACCTAAAGCCGCCCAAGATTGGGCCTGTCCAACGGCATAGGCTGCCCCAGCTCCCGCAGCAAGTCCTCCGTAGGTTACCGCGACAGTTGTCGCGGGAGCGCTCACAGGCCACAACCCCAGGCGCCAGATTAAACTGTCACGTCGAGCAAGGTACTCATCCAAGCAGGTTTCGCCGTGGGGGACGGATGCCGAGTCTAAGGCTTTTCGAATGGATTGAATCCTCGTGTCCTGATCTTGTTGCTCGGAATTAAGAGCGGATTGTTGCGCCTGATTTAAGCTAATGGGCTGCGAATAGGTTTCAGGAATCGACAAGTCGTTAGGATTGTCTTGAAATCCTAATGAACTGGTCCATGCCGCTGTTCCCCACATTCCACAAAAACTAACCCCGACAAAAACAAAGATGGATTTCAACATGCCGGGATTTTTACACAAACTCGCCGTTTGGCAAGATTTTTAAATAAAAAAAGCCTGCCCAGTTTCCCAAGCAGGCTCAAAAATAAAAACCAATGAGAATTACCAATTCTTTTTATCGGCGAAGGTTTCTTTAACCGATTTAGGGAATGACCAGCGAGGCTTTTTGGATTCAGGACGCGCCTTAATGGAGACTTCTTCTTTAGTGAAGGGATTGATGCCTTTTCCTGCTTTACGAGCGGCAACCTTGCGGCTGACCAACGCTCCTAGAACCGGGAAACGCACGCGCTCACCCGAAGCCGCAACTTTTGCTGCGTGAATGAACGTACCTTCGATGATTTGCTTGAGCTCAGCACGCTTGATTTTGATTTCGCCAGATTTTGCAACTTGGGCGATGGCAAGAACGCCGTTGTGGATCTCATTAAGAATAGAAAACTTTCCGTTGGTTTTTTTTGCTGCCATTTTTGCTGTCGCTTTAGGGGCAGTTTTCATTGTTTTTGTTGAAGTCTTCTTTGTTGCTGTTTTTTTCATGTTTTTGTTTTTAGCTTTCATGGATTTTCATCCCTCCGTTTAATTCAAAGCGTAGATACTTTTTTGGCATTTGCAAAACCTTTTTGTCAGCCTACAAACAAATAATGAGCAAAGAGCGCCCTTCCCCAAAACTTCCCTGCGGCCGCCCTGCCCCGGTCCGCCAACCCCGCATGACTCATCAATCGTGGCGCAACAATTTGGAGCAGTTTTTAAAAGAACGAAACCTCCGCTCGTCCCAACAACGCGACGAAATCGCTGAAATCGCCATGAACTCTGAATCGCACTTTGATATTCAAACCCTGATTAAAGATGTTCAAAAAAAGCATCCTCAGGCATCAGCCGCTACCGTTTATCGCACGGTAAGAACCTTGGTTGATGCGGGGCTTTTGATTGAAACCCTACAACTTTCCACAGACGTTTCCTTGTATGAGGTTACTGACCCCGATCACCACGATCATATTGTGTGCTTGGATTGTAAGACCATTTTTGAGTTTCACGATGACGGAATAGAAACAGCCCAAAATCAGCTCCTCAAGGGGCTTAATTTTAAGGGAGACCGCCACCATCACGTGCTCTACGCCCACTGCGGTCTCATCAAGAGCAAGGCCTAGTTAAAGGCCTAGGTTACTTTTTTACGCCAGACTTCAGCGCAGCAAGCCCAGCAAAAGCGTTGTTAAAGGGCTGGGCGGGAGTCGCAGGCTTTGGGGAAAAACCGGGACGGATACCGCCTCCCGGACCGCCCGAGCGGCCTCCGTAGGCCGATTTACCTTGGCTATAAGAATCGGAACCCCCTGCAGGAGCTGGCTTGATCCGTGGCTGAGCACTAGGGGTAAATCGGGAGGGCGCAGAGGATGCTGCTTTTTGAGGCTCCACTGATTTTTGTTGTTCCGTGGCAGCACCTGCGTAACTGACATGCAGGGGCTTTGGCTCAGGCGCACGATGACGTCCGGCATGGGCTTTTCCAGCCAATGCCGAAGCCGTGCGTGTACCCGTTTCGGGGCGCATCGTAAAAGCCATTTGCGATTTTTCTAAATTCACCTCGAGAACGCGGATGGTCACCCGATCCCCTGGACTCAAGACTTCGCTAGGATCTGTGGTAACCCGACGTGGAAACTGGGAAATATGAACCAATCCATCTTGTTTAACGCCGATATCTACGAATGCCCCAAAGTTGGTCACGTTGGTAACTACGCCCTCGCATGACATTCCTGGCTTCACGTCTTTAAGCTCCGCAATATCCTCTCTGAACTTCACGCGTTCAAAAGTTTTA
>JAIXVT010000203.1 GCA_027482725.1 Pseudomonadota bacterium
GGAAGTAGCTTTGCGTCGTTCCCTGCTCCAGCAACAATTTCGGTTACGGTGCCCGGGATATTCACCGCGGTCCAGTGCCACCATCCGCTACCGGTGGGCGCATCGGGGTCATAAACCGTGAGTGCAAAACTTTTAGCGGCTTGGGGCGCGCCTGACCACTGGAGCTGGGGAGAAATGTTTTCTCCCGTGCACCCAAAGCCATTAAAGACCTGTTTACTGGGTAGGGTTTGGCCGTCCTTCAGATCTTTACTGGTGAGGGTAAAGGCCGAAAAGGCGGGGGTAGAGGACAAGAGTGCGAATAACAAAAGAGATTTCATGATTTCAAGTTGCCCCTAGGGGTTGATGACCGTCAATTTTAAAAATATCGGGACTTTTAACAAACACATGATGGCAGTCATGGTGAAAAGTTCAAAAGTCGCCGAATCTGATGATGTTCGTTGAAATCACGTTAGAAAAAAGGAAAAAAGGCAAAAAATATGAGCAAACCTATTCCCCAAATTCAAAAATACATGACCACAACGCCCCATTCCATCAGCACGGATCAGTCTCTCGAAACCGCGCAGAAAATGATGAAAGATTTGGGCGTTCGTCACCTGCCTGTTCTGAAAGCAGGCATTTTAAAAGGGATGATCTCTGACCGAGACCTGAAAATGGCGGCTTCAATCAAGGGGGTCGATGCAAAGGTGACCACCGTGGATGAAATCGCAACCGAAGACGCGGTACAAGTCAGCCCACAGGCAAAACTAGATGAAGTCTCGCGAATGATGGCGGATAAGCGGATCGGCAGTGTGTTAGTTGTGGATAACCATAAGCTGGTCGGCATTTTCACCACAACAGACGCGTTGTTTGCGATGGATGAGTTACTCCATTCTCGGCTGGCCTAAATCAACTTTAAAAATAGATCACTATAAAGGGGGCAGTTTGCCCCCTTTTTTTTGTAACTTAACGGTCGGGTTGAGCGTACTCCTATTAGGAATAGACGGGGAACCCATTGCCCCTAAAAATTAAAACGCGAAAATGACCGATACGACCAAACTGCCCGCACGATTCAAATCTAGCCACGTAAAAACCAGCACTTGGCAAAGTGTGGGAATTCATCTGCTTTTTGCGCTGGTGCTGGCGTTGCTCTTTTTTTGGAAAGACAGCCCCCCGGTGCTCATGCCGATCGAACTTGTCGAGTTGGTTAATAAATCGATGAACACGGAGCCCAATCGCCCCAAATCCCAACCCGTAGCTCCGGTACCGTCTCTGAGTAAAACTCCAGCAGTCCCCACATCGGCGACAGTCGGTCCGCCCTCAACGGATCAGACGCCCGTGTCTGGAGCAAGTGGCTCAACCGGTGGGGGTGATACTGGCCCTGTGTCCGAAGATTACGAGGTGGGAGAGCTTCCTGTTTTGTTAAATGAAATTAAAATTCCGTACCCGCCTGCGGCCAAAGCCAAAAATATTCAGGGGCCCGTGGTGTTCGAGTTGGTGATTGGTAAAGATGGGCGAGTGGCAGATGCAAAACTTGTGTCTGCGCCAGCGCCGGACTTGGCCGAAGCTGCGCGAATTGCTCTTAGGGAATTTCGGTTTAAGCCCGCAAAGCTGAATCAAGCGCCTGTTGCGGTACGAATTCGGTATACGTATCGATTTATTATTCAATGAATTTCATTTTTATTTTTGGGGGGATTTATCTAGACTTCTAGCTTGGGGGCATTATGAAGATGGCATTACGTTTTTGCAGGGGCTTAGAGAGGAATCCGGGGCCGAGTCGGGGCCGCAGTCGGATCATTGGTGGCGTCATCAGCGTTGGGCTCTTGTTTACGCCTTTGGCTTTAGCTGCGCAACTGAGCGGTCGGGTGGTGGAGCGGGGCACTAAAGATCGTATTGGTCGCGCTCTCGTGGTGATGCTCCCGGAAAAAATCCGTACAGAGACCGACGACCAAGGGCGGTTCACGCTCAAGGATATCCCTGTGGGGCCCCACACTTTGGTCATCAATCGGCCAGGCTATCAAAAATCAGAAATCAGTTTTGATGTTGATGCTCAGACTTTAGATACCGAAAAAACATTTTACCTCTCGCCCACGCAGGTCTTGGCCGAATTCGAAACCCAGGTGCTCACCAAAGAGCGTAAGGAGTCCGGCAGCGAGCGGATCACCATGAAGCGCGCTAAAACATTACCTGGTTCGGGGTTTGATCCTATCCGCGCTGTTCAGAATTTACCGGGGGTCAATCGCCCTCCGGGGTTTAGTTCTCAGGTGATTATTCAGGGGTCAGCACCTCAGGATACGCGCTATCAAATTGATGGGCACGAAATCCCAATCGTATTCCACTTTGGGGGCTTAAGCTCTGTGCTTGAGCCTGAGTTTGTTTCTGAGATTAATCTTCTCACCGCAGGGTATTCCGCTAACCGAGGCCGTGCGATTGGGGGAATTTTAGATTTAGAAACCAAAGACATTAAAACAGATCGCGCTAAAGGCCACGGGTATTTAGATATTTTTAACGTCGGCGGTAGGTTTGAGACTCAAGTGGGTGAAAAGTCTTATATCGCGGCATCGGCCCGGACCTCATTTATTGGTCCCGTGCTCAGGGCAGCAACTCGGGGAAACGACAACGTTGCTCTGACCGCTGTTCCCAGTTTTTCGGATACCTCGATGATTTATCAAACCGAAATTAACGATCGCTTGAAATTTAAACTTGTCACCTTAGGGTCCTACGATACTTTGGAGCTGCTTTCTGATTCAGGATTAGGGGATGATCCTGCATTACGGGGCAGTTTTTCTAATCGCACTGGCTTTTATCGACTCATTCCCCAATTGGCGTACACTCACGAAGATCGGTCAGTGAGTCGTTTTTCAATAGGTGTAGGTCAAGACTTTACGCGTTTTGAATTCAACGATCAGTTTTTCTCTTTACGATCCAACGCATTGACCACCCGAGCGGACCACGAAGTGGCGTGGAGTGACACGTTTAAAACTATTTTTGGCTTTGACCATCGTTACGCA
>JAIXVT010000330.1 GCA_027482725.1 Pseudomonadota bacterium
CTACAGTCAGAAGAATTAAGTCCCACAAGTGGTGCCGTATCTCCGCACACCGTGGTTTTTCTTGCTCCCCCATTTTGTGCCGAAAACACACCGGTTGCGGGGCTCGATGTGAAGTTAGACACCAGAGCTCCGGCAGGATAATTCACCAACGCATCACGCACACTATTACTAGACGGAGTCCAGCGTTTTGCAGAATTCACCGTATACCAATAAGGATTTTGTGTGGGATAGGCCTTTGAACACCAGCTATAGACTTGATCGGATCCTGCACGAGCCAAATAAAGTGGAGGCTCGGTAAACGGTTCGGCAATAGGAACACAACCTTGAAACGTTGTATCCTCCACGTAATGAGGACTCCAAGCTTCTAATGGACGTACATGGACTTCATCAAAATCACTGCTTCCTGTAAATCGCGACCGATCCCATGTCGAAACGCTCAGCGTACTGGGAACACCACCCAAGCGATCCACAATGGGTAGCGCGGCAGAGCACGAATTAGGCCGGTCATTAGGTTGCGTGCTAAAAAAATCGAAATTTGGGAGCAAAAGACCATCAGGATTTACGGGAAATTTTTTCAGATCAGCACCGACAATTTTGCGTGCCGAATAATCATGGGTGCTCCGGTATTGGGGAATACCTCGCCCTGTATTCCGAAATCGATCATCGGGGGCAGTCGTGCGCTCTCGTGTCACCGCATTGTGATCATACCAAGCGTAGTGACACGGTTTGGGACCGTAAATCGTTGCCGCAATCTGTCCTTGACCATTCATCACCACACGGTCGGGAACGTAGACTTCATCGCCCTCTGCCGGGAAATTTGTATCCAATCCGCCCGTGGGAGTAAATCTTGGGGGCAATACCACACGGTACCTCCGCAAGCGCACTAACGGACGAACTCGCCCTTGGCTATCAGTAACTGTCCCGCAAGTACCATCGGACTTTGGAGTTTTCGCATAACCCAAACATCGTGTTGCGATTCCTTTTTCATTCATGCGGAGGTTGGTATTCTCATTCACACACTGCGTAGGTTGAGAGTCGGGATCGTTATTTTTGGCCAGCACCGACGGGGCACGGACGCCCACAGACCATTCGTTAGACTGCTGGGTTGCTAGCGAAAATTGGGCGTCTAATGGCCAGAATTTCTGATCATCCGCGGAGCGAATTCCCTCTTTCACCGCAGGACAGTCGTAAAGTCCGTTGGAATCATTGATCAATCCCAAGCGATCGGAAGTAAGATACAAATTCCGATAGTAGCTCTGTGCCGAATATCCGGACACCAACTGCGGGCAATTTACGCCCCCCGTGGAACTCCCGCCCGCACAAAAACGAGACGCTAAAACTACAGAGCGAGTCACAGATTGATCGTTCACCGTTTCGGTCACATCGACGCGCGCATTGGTAATTTCTTGAATGATGGAACGTTTAGAGTAACAAACATAACGGTGAATATTCCGAAAAGGGGTCAGCGTCGAGTCAAAAAAATCTCCAGTTCCGCTGGTCGAACTCCCTTTAGTAAACACAACGTTGCGAGTAAAAATTCCGGTTCGGTTTGTTGTGTCTGGAACAATGCCCATGGTCACCCGCGCACTGACGGGGATTTCTGCATAAAACCCTGAATCCATCGCGCAACGAACTAATCCATTTTGAACTTCTGTTACCGCGAGTTGCTTACGACGTTCTACCGTGACGGGCGGAGAAACGCGGTTATTAGTCTCACTCCACACAAGGTCACAGAAACATTTTTGGTTTGATAGCGTGATACTGCAAAAACTGGTCAAAGCACGGTATCCAGAAACCGAAGTATTGGCCGATAGCGAAAGACGCAAACTACTCCCGCTTCCATCGACCGTAGCGTTTCGAAGTTCATGAGTGAATACCGGTAAAGCGACAGATTGAAGCACAGCAGGATTCTGAGCAGTGGTCGTCACACTTCCCTTTTGCCCCGTGTTCAAACACGAATTCAACATCATCGGGATCAAACTGCTAAATACTAACCTCCTCCATTTAAAATTAATCATGAGTCTTCACCTGTAAATTGAACAACACATACCGGATAAGCCGATGCACCAGCGGGTTCCCCGATTTGTCCCGAATTGATGTCCCAAATCACTTTTTCGGCAGTAGGACACTGAAGAGGATCAGTCACGGTAGAGGGATCGCAGGCCTTAAGGGTCCGATAACTCACGGGACGATACATGGGCGCTAATCCGTTTCTTACCGAAGTGTCATTGACCTCTACCGGCGTCACCATGAACAAATAGTCGGTAAGATTAGACTGAGACGATTCGACAGGAATCGTAGTCAATTGAGAATCGGCGGGACGAACAAAAACTTCAAAGGGGGTTGAAGGAGAGCCTCCCCGTCTCAGCTGACTTGCGCAGGGATTACTCCCGGTAATGCTTGAAGACACAACCTCGCGATAAATTCCAAATCCAATCCCTTGGACCATTCCCAAAGTCATTCCGCCGTCACATCCCATGGAAAAACCAAAATTGGATCCTGCCCAGTGATCGAATGTCGATCCTGGGGAACGGTTCACATTGAAACAGGCCATCGTATTGGCATTACCATTTGTCGCGGGAATCAGGACACGAGATGCGGCGTTGCCCGGTACAAGATCCTGATTCAAACGGACAATACCTGCCCCGTTGTTAGCGCCATCTACAGGCTTATCGCAAGACGGAATAGACATGGCCTCAGGCGCACAACCCACAGCCCAATTTTGGGTGGACAGGGATTGGCTCACTACTCTTGGCGTGGAGAGATTCGTCGCGCGATAGGCCCAAAGCTTTACCCAGCGGGCGCCAGCGGGGAGCGCCGTGTTGGGGCAAGATGTTGTTCCGTTGGCTCCGGGAATAGGCGCAACACCGTAACCTAAAACGTCTACAGTAGGAGTGACCAAACTGTTGGGCGCAATTGCTCCTCTTACCGCAACAACGAATGGCGCATAAGCCGCTTTTGCTAAAGCAAACGATGCTCGAGCGGAACGCCCCTTAGCGGGGGTTACTCCAGTATCAATTCTGTTTTTTGAAAACGTATTTGGAGGTACGATAAAGTTTCCATCCGCACTACAAAAATCATCCGTGCACGCCGCATCGGTATACAGTGAAGGATTTGCCCAAGCAGGGATTTGGTCCGCGCCCAAGCTACACTCCCAATTCATTCCCGCTTCGCCTAAACGTTGAAATGCCAACAAACTTTGCGCGGGGCTTGTGGTGTAGAAATTTAACGGCATCGCTACTGCCGGATCCTCAGATTGGGCGACATCAATCATCGCGGGATCAAGCGGGTTCGACACAAAAAGACGAGATCGGCATTGATATCGCTGTACAGGCAAAAAACTAGATTCTTTCGAAAAATCTAAATACTGAGTGGCCGATGCGAATGCGGCCGATTGGAGTTCGATCGTGATGGCATTGGATTTCGATGCAGCGTCGACAGTCTCCACACGGACATCGACGGTGTTTACCCCTGACCCGAAAACTGCCGCACAACGGACCAGATTGGCTTCACTGTATACCACTGGGCTTTGGTGACTTGTGGTTGCGCCGTTTTGGACATAACTGTACTTGCACTGACAATCGGTGTTGGTTGTGCAGTAGTTTCTGAATTCTTGATTTTCTCCGATAAAATCAAACAATCCTGCTCCCCCACTCTGTGAAGGCACTACTGTTTTTAAGACAAATTGACTATCGTCGATCAAACTTTGCTGGGGCTGAACCAAGATCTCCGTCTTACTTCCGATTTGTGATCGGGTTTGTCCGGTGTTTTTACAAGACGCAAGAAGAATACCAGTACTGATCACCAGCACGGTCAGTCGGGTTAGCCACCAGGCTCCCGAATAAATGCGAATCGACCATGAAAGAAAAGTCCCCATCCTACTCACGTTTCGGCAATTTGCAGGCACAAATTAACCAAAATCCCCCATTTTTAAGGATAATTCGGCCAAGCCCTTGACAGAAGATGGGTCAAGACTGACCCGATTTTTTAAAAAAATTCTTCGCTCCACCTGAACTTGAACAAGATTTAAAAACCCAATTCACACTTCGAACAGGCCTTAGTCCGCGCGGTCCAAAGGGTACACATCGATTTGATACAGATGATAGGAGCCACGCTCACGGTATAAACGGAGTCGGTCTGCTTCGGGATACTGCGATAAGGGAACAACTACCGATTCTGTACGCAACCCTGGGGGCCCTCCACGAAACTGTGGCAATTGGCGTGAAATCAGCGTTGTTTGTTCATTAGCCCACGCGCGTGGCTGAGCCTGATTCTGTAAATCATCTAAAGAGGATTGAGTGCGCTCTAAGCGTAGCGCAAGGTTCGTGGTGTGATCCATCAAAGGTGTCGTTGTCAGCAATCCTGAGCTCTGTCCATCGTAGGCGTAATACGTGATCAGCACCAAGATATCGGTAACTTCATTCAAGCGTGTTCGATCAAAATCCAAATAAACATGACCGATATTGGCCCGGGTAAGCGCGGGGTCGGCACTCTGCACGGGTCCCTGCCCGGTACATAAGGTGTCGTCCACGGTAAAAAAATGCGGCGAATTGGCGTTAAAACGCACGCAATCGCTGGATGCCACACTTGGGCTTGATCCCCGAAAAGAACACCCATCAAAAGGTTGGGCGGTTGTAGGGATAGGATCATAGGTGCGGGTTTGATCCACGCTTACGGCTTTGATCCAACGTGTTGTCGATGCACCAAAGGGAATCGTCGTGCGGACACCGGGGGCGGATGC
>JAIXVT010000329.1 GCA_027482725.1 Pseudomonadota bacterium
CATAGAGCGTGGTCTCACGTACTCGGGTGATTTACCTAAGACCGTAGAGCGAAAGTCTAGAAATGATCTCAGCACCGATGAGGTGCGTGGGATCGAGTTACTCAAGGTTTTTATGGGATACCTTTCGGATCGCGAAGGCATCGCTATGAAGCATTTATTTAAAGCCGAAGTTTATCCCGACCTGATTCGTCTCAACCCCAAAACTCCTCAAGATTTAATGAAATCAGGAGTAGTTTCAGATACGTTTCCCTCAGAAATTGCTCAGCCTGTGGTGCAGTTTCTCCAAGGAGAAATTACACTCGGGATCAAATCGGGCGCGCTGCACGTTGTGCAACGGGCGGATGGTACAGGATCTGAATCACGTTCTTAAACGGGTCATAAAAATAAAAACTGCGGGCGCCGTCACGGTGAGTTTTGATTTCTTGAGCGATGGTAATGTCATGGGATTTTACATGGGCATACCAAGCATCCACGTCTTCAAGCGTCGGGACAAAAAAGCCAAAGTGATCGAGTGCTCCTTTAGTCCCGAGTTCGTGAGGTGATTTGTGGACCGCCAGATTGTCTAATCCACCGTCGGACGTGAGGTATACATTATCGGCATCAGGCTCCCATTCCACCTGCATCTTTAAAACTTGGGTATAAAACTTTTTTGCTTGAATAACATCCGGTACAAAAAGGGCCAAGTGACGCATGCCTAAAGTTTTCATGAGCAAACTTTAAACGAATCGGGTCCTTTTTTCGAATAAGAATTCCGCTCTGTTCACGACAGGGAGTCTGGAAAATGCTACTCTTTGCCCATGGCAACACCCCAAATCACTTTGTATACCATGGCCGTTTGTCCTTACTGCGTAAAAGCAAAGTCCCTCCTCAAGCAGCGAGGCTTCGAATTTAAAGAGATTTCAATCGATGATTTTTCTGATGAGGCTTGGGATGAGCTTTGTAAAAAAAGCGGGATGAAGACGGTGCCGATGATTTATCACGGGGACCGTTTGGTCGGAGGCTATACCGACCTCGCCGAAATGGATCAAAAAGACCAGCTCGCGTCTCTCAAATAGGTCCACAAGTTTGACCAAGCAAGTCACTAGATTTTTCCGCATATCCAAGCGTGGGGCAATCCTTGGCTGGGAATAGATTTTGGAAATAAACCTTGTGTGATTCCGCGATAAATATGAAGGCCAGCAACAACCACGAGAATAATTGCGGTGCAAATCCGTGTTGCGGATTGAAGTGAGGTTTTAAGTTTAACCAGACTTTTTTGAACCACGTGCGAAAAAGCGAGAGCGGGCAAGGTGCCGACCCAAAAGCCCGTCATGAGTGCCATTCCGCTCATCGGGTGCATGGTGCCTGCACTGAGCAAGATAAAAGTACTCAACCAACTGCACCCGGAAAATCCAGAGAGAAATCCGAGTTTAAGGGGGGATCCGGATGTGAGTAGGGGAGCACGAAGCGAGCCCATAATTTGCACACTGCGAGTGATGAGGATAAATCCTAGACCTATCGCGGATAATGCGGTTAGCGTCCGAATACTCAGCGCTTCTATCCATGCCGCTTCAAAAAGTTCCCTACCGATCACGGCAGCAAGTAAACCCAGTCCGACATAAGTGATCCATCGGGCGACATGAAACTTAAACGCGCCCACGCTTGTCGGATGAAACCGAGATACCAGTGGGCCGCACATGATGCCACAGTGAAGACTCCCAGTCAGGCTTGAGGTTATCCCAAGAAGTCCTAAGGTGAGTGCGGCTCCCCATTCTGTAGCGTTCATGTGCGGCTCTCGTTGAATCGGCTACGGATTTACTTTTTCGCCCTGAGGCGCCTTTGCTCCCGCTGGGTTTGACCCTCTCAGCGAGACAATGTACGCCACAATGGAGTTTTGCTCTTTTTCATTTAAAAGGGCTTCCCAAGCGGGCATCCCTTTATCTAAGGCTCCCTTTTTTATCACCGTAAGGATGTTTTCGGTTGTCCCGCCATGAATCCAATAGTCGTCGGTAAGGTTAGGGCCAATGCCTCCTTGCATTTGAGCACCGTGACAAGCAGCACATTTTCCGTTGAACTGTGTTTTTGCCAAAGACATCGCCGAGGAATCCTTGTGGAGCGCAAGAATTGCGGACTCATCGAAAGCACTGCCTTTGTTTTGAGATCTCGCCAATTCGACAGCATACAATTCTTCTTGGAGCGCTTGATCGCTGGATTTACCGTTTCCGACTTCATAATAGGCGTAATATCCCAACGCAAAAACGATGCACGCATAAAAACAGATCTGCCACCAAAGTGGTGCGGGGTTATCAAGTTCCTGAATTCCATCGGCTTCATGATCAGGTATGGGTTTCTTGCTCATGATTGAGAATCTCCTAAAGGTAATTTTTTCATTTCTTCAAATCGCGATTTGTTTTTGGATAATCCGGTCCAAAAAACTACCCCCATATAAATGCTGAAAAAAAGGAGCAGGGCAATTACAGGAAAAGTCTTGTAAGGAAAATACGCCAAAGCTTCTTTCATCATGATTATTCTCCTTTTTTTCTCTTTCCCATGCTTTGAAGATAAGCAATGAGTGGAATGATTTCATGGTCCTCACTGATATCCGTAAAGCCTTCCGCCAGAATATTTTGGTGGATTACTTTCGCTTCTGCACGTGCAAGCGGAACGGCTTGCGCAACGCTTTCGTCGGTGTAAGGAACGCCCAGCATTTTTTGTACTTCAAGTTCTCTTTGGACGTGCTTCACGTTCATTTTATTCTTGAACAACCACGGGTAGGCCGGCATCACCGATTTTTCGATGATACTTCGTGGGTTTTTCATGTGTTTGATGTGCCAAGAATCGGGGTATTTCCCGCCAATTCGGGCCAAGTCCGGTCCTGTCCGTTTAGATCCCCATTGGAAAGGGCGGTCATACATGGAGTCCTCCAACGTATTGGCCGGTCCGTAACGCAACACATCCGAAGCCAGTTTTCGGATCATTTGGGAGTGACAGTTGTAGCACCCCTCCCGCACATAAATGTCCCGTCCGATTTGCTCTAAAGGCGTATGCGGACGATAAAGATCACGAGATGCGGGATTTGCGCCGTAGATGTATTCCTGTGACGTCAAAAACGGCATGATTTCCACTACGCTCCCCACTAAAATCGCTCCCAAAACCAATACGGTAAAAATAACCGGTGTTTTTTCTAGGAGTCGGTGATTCCAGCTGACTTTTCCGGCAACCCATTGCTCTTCAAAATCCGCTTCGGGTTTTAATGCGGGTGCAGAATCCTGGGTGTCTTCTAGAGCATCCTGGGAAGACTTGATTGTTTTTACGATGTTATAGACCCCGATAAAAAACCCGGCCAAATAGATCGTACCCCCGATTGCGCGCATCAGGTGGAAGGGAACAATGGCCAAAAACGTTTCGTAGAAGTCAGGATGCACCAAGCGTCCCGTAGCAGGATCAATCGCGTTTAAGGCGAGTCCTTGTTTGATGCCGGCAAAGTACATCGCGAACATGTAAAAAAAGATCCCCACAGCGGCTAAGTAAAAGTGCACCTTGGCCAGGCGCATCGAGAACAGAGGTGTGCGGTACAGTTTGGGGATCATATAGTACAACATCCCAAACGTCATAAGTCCGTTCCAACCCAAAGCCCCCGCATGCACATGCCCGATGATCAAGTCTGTGTAGTGAGCCAGTGCGCTTACGCTTTTGATGGAATACATCGGCCCGTCAAACGTGGCCAAACCGTAGAGGAGGGCCGCAGTCACGAAAAATTGAATAATCGGTTCACGGAGTTTGTACCAGTGTCCGTTGATGGTCA
>JAIXVT010000272.1 GCA_027482725.1 Pseudomonadota bacterium
CCAAAATTGCGACACCACAAGTGGCGGTCATGAGCGCCGACCCACCGTAGCTCATAAAGGGTAAGGGCACTCCCACAATGGGTAACATTCCCATGACCATTCCCATATTTACAAAAACATGCCAAAAGAAAATGGATGTGATCCCAAAAGCCAAGAGCATGGCAAATTTATCATTGGCTTGGAACGCCACAGACATTCCACTTAAAAGAAAAATGGCATAGAGAGTGGCCAGGGCGATGCACCCTAAAAATCCCCATTCCTCACTGAACACCGAAAAAATAAAATCGGTATGATGTTCGGGCAAAAAATTGAGGTGGGATTGGGTGCCCTTTTTAAAGCCTTTACCGACGAACTGTCCGCTTCCTACGGCAATCATGGATTGAATAGAGTTGTAACCTGCCCCTTTGGGGTCGGACATGGGGTCAATGAAAGTAATAATCCGCTGCCGTTGGTAAGGCTTAAGGCCGTAGTTATAGGCTACGGGCAGAGCTACGACCGCAAGCGTGATCAACAGCGCTAAGGTCTTGGGGTGAATCTTTAAAAAAAGAAGCATGCTTCCGTAAACCAACATACAAATCATGGCTGTTCCCAAATCGGGTTGCACGATAATCAAGGCAACAGGAAGAAGTACGAATAGCGACGGAACAAGCAAGTCCTTGAAGGTGAGCCCGTTGACTGTGTTTTTATTCTCAAAAAATTTTGCGAGAAAAATCACTAAAGAAAGTTTCATCAGTTCTGAGGGCTGAAGGTTGAATCCTCCAAATCCAATCCAACGTTTTGCTCCCAGAGACGCTCGTCCTGCAACCAAGACCAACATGAGTAGCCCGATATTCCCTACATAGATTAAGTAAGCGATTCGTGACAAAAAAGAGTAATGGGGGAAATAAAGAAAAATCGTAATCACCGTTCCGATGCCTACAGTGATCAATTGGTTTTTCCACAACCCCAGGGACTTATCCTCCACCGCGGTTGCACTCGACAAGTTAATCAGGCCAATCGAAATGAGAACAATTTCCAAAATGAGAGGAATCCATTTGAGCCATTTAAACTCTTCTTCGAACGTTCCACCACCAAAACGGTTTGGGTCATACTGTCGATCAAAACCATAGTCTGAACTTGTCATTCGGAAACTTCTCCCTCAGGGGATTTCTTAGAATTTTTTTTGGCTTCTTTTTCAGCGGCAATTCGATCCGCAATTGCCCGATCACTGTAGAGATCGGGATAATACTTCTGGAGATAGGTTTTAATGACTTCGCGGGCAATGGGAGCTGCGCCACGAGATCCGCTACACGCATGCTCTGCAATGACGGCAATAACCATGGACGGGTCTTTGATCGGGGCATAACCCACAAAAACCCCATGGTGCCGTTGGCGATAACGTAAATTATCACATTTTTGAAAGATCTTTTCCGCTTTGATAGACACCACTTGGACGGTCCCAGTTTTTCCGCCAAACTCCATTCCTGGAATATGTTGGGAATAGGCAGTTCCTCCCGGAGCATTGACCACACCCCATAAGCCTTGAGTGACGAGGTCCACGGTTTCTGGTTTCAAGTTGGCCCGGTCGACCACCTCGGGACTGGGTTCTTTGATGAGTTTCCCCTCTATCGTTTGCACTGATTTCACGACATGGGGGCGATACAGTGTGCCCCCGTTTACAAGCGCCGAGTAGGCGTTGGCGAGTTGGATGGTAGTCGTAAGCACAAAACTTTGTCCAATCGCGACATACAATGTTTCTCCCGGGCTCCATGGGATGTTGAACCGATTCATTTTCCATTTTTCGGTAGGGATCAGTCCGGGGACTTCCCTTGCCAATTCAACGCCAGTTTTTTTCCCGAGACCCATGTGCATCGCCCATTTTGCAATATCATCGACACTTTTGAGCTTCTGGGCCACACGATAAAAAAAGACATCGCAGGAATGCGAAATCGCCGAAACCACGTTCACGTCCCCGTGGCCTTCTTTTTTGTGACAGTGAACTACGCGGTTTCCGTACATAATGGATCCTGAGCAACGGAATGTCGTATTACGATCAATTACGCCTTCTTCGAGCCCAGCAATAGCCGTAAAAATCTTGAAGGTCGAACCCGGAGGGTAATGGTCCTGGATGGTCTTATCCCGCAGAGGACGGTTTTCATCACTGATGAGTTTTTGCCAGATGACAGGATCAATCCCCCGAGAGAATTCGGTGGGATCGTAAGAGGGGCGTGACACCATGGCTAAAATCTCACCGTTTCGGGGATCAATAGCGATCAATCCCCCGGTTTTTTCCCCAAATCCCCGAATTGCGGCCATTTGTAAATCTTGGTCAATGGTCAGCTTTAAATTGTTGCCAGGAACAAATGGCTCTTCCCTGGGTTGGCGGAGAACCCGAGATTTGTTTCGTCCGGATAGAATGCTTCGCCCAAGGGCATCCACTTCAACGAGCTCGCTCCCGTCAATGCCTCGGAGTGTGGATTCATATTGTTTTTCGAGCCCGCTTTTCCCCACTTCGTCGTTAAGTGTGTATTTCCTTGCGTTGATCGGATCAGCATTGAGTTTGGGGATCTCTGTTGGACTTACTTTACCGATGTAACCGAGCAAGTGAGAGGCAATGTCTCGGTAAAGATTGGTGCGTTGGATAGCCATTTCCACCGAAACACCAGGCAGATCCCATTTCCATGTTTCCAAGATGGCCACTTCATCTCTGGAGATATTCTCTTTAATCGTGACGGGCAAAAATGAGGGTTGTCCCCGGGTTTTTAGTAATTTTTTTTCAATCTCCTCAAGGGGCATTTTTATGAGTTCAGAGAGGCGCATAAGCACCTGCTTGGGGTTTTTTGATTCCTTAAGGTATTGAGGTGTGATTTCAAGGTCGAATGCAGGCCTGTTATCTATCAGTAGAGTTCCATTTCGATCAAAGATCATCCCTCTTGGAGAGGGTATTTTTACGCGTTTAATCCGATTTTCCTCAGAATATTGCCGCATTTGATCGCCGTTAAAAATTTGGAGATAAGCTAAACGTGAGACCAGCACAAGGACGCCGACAATGATAACCCCCTGCACCGCACGAAATCGCTCTTGGAGGAATCTGACCTGTTCTTCTTGTCCCAGAATCGCCATGACTTCAAATCCATTCTTCGTCGAGTTGATGATCTTGATGGTACTGCTGGTAGGAACCAGGGGCTTTTAATGTCCACTGATCGAAACGGAGTAAAAACTGAAACGCAAAAGGTCCAAGAAGTGCCTGGACTATTCCGTGCGGAATAACGAGTTTTAACGTCATGAGGGCTTGATTTTCGGCTTTATTCAGGAGGTAAAGAATGAATAAAATTCCGATTTTAGACATTACCCCGCAAACTCCACTCACTAGGGCAAGAGTTTTAGGTCGAATGACTTGAAGCTGTTGGTGCACAAGACGCGCCGCTAAGAAAATAGAAAAATAAACGCTCATCAATAGGCCGCGTGGGGCCGAGGTTGAAAGTTCGGCAAGATATCCCAAAATCAATACAAAGATAGCCCCTTCGTTCAGCGATCGTTTTAACGAAAGCCAAAGCACGATCAAGAGCACGAAGTCTGGTTGTAAATACCGAAGGATTCCGACTCCAAACATCGTGCTTTGAATCATGAGCCCGCAGGCTGAAAAGAACAAAATTCCCGGGATATTGAGTTTCCGAAGGATCCAAGCTCTCATCGTTTTTTCTCGGAATTCA
>JAIXVT010000255.1 GCA_027482725.1 Pseudomonadota bacterium
AATGTGTTGGAGCGGAGCGGATCCCCCAACCGCTTTAGGATGGTCGTAGAAATGGGTGAGCCATTTTTTTGCGGACTCAAATGCCACATAGTCCCGTTCCTCAAGGGCCGTTGCCAAACGAGGCTCTACCAGACACAGGCTTGCCCCGATAAACAAAAAAACCAGATGCGATTTTATAACTTTTTTCCCGGCCATTGCAGTTCGCCGATCACGTCTTGAATTTGTGTTTTATGCCGAGGCTCTAACTCTTGAGATAACCGCTCTAGTTTTTGCCCAATTTCTTGATTTTTTGCGCGCACTCGGTGCATTTCGGCTGCGGCAACATTGTACGCATCCGCCAATTCTTTAAAGTGATCGTATTGACGGAGCTTGATGTTCTGCTCAACGGTTCCCTTGGACCATCGGGTCAGTGCACTTTGTACTCGGTACACCGGCCCCGCAATTCGGTGGGATAGAAACAGGGCAATCAAAAACATTACAAAGGTCATTAAAATCAAAAAAATCAATAAGGTCCGTTCAATATCAGATTGCAAACGCGAAACTTCGTCCTGAGCCATAGAAATAGCTTTTAAAGTTTCTGCATCGAGTTTCCGAGAAATGTTCTGTATGAGCGAGTCGATTACCCCTTTCACAATCGTCGGGAAAAACGCCATAAAGGCCAGCATCCACGACACCACAAAGAAAGCGACCTTGAATTGGAACTTTTTGTTGATCAACAGGATTCGTCGTTTTGGATTCATCTTAACTCTTAGTGTAGACGAACAATACAAGGCTAGACAACGAATGGAAATTTCGTTATTTCAGAAAGATAGCTTTTATTCAGGAGTAGCTCAGTGGTAGAGCAGCCGGCTGTTAACCGGCTGGTCGGGGGTTCGAATCCCTCCTCCTGAGCCATTTTTAAATTGATGCGCACCTGTGATACCTCAAAACCAACAGTCTGGGTTGAGCGTTTAACATCTTGAATATATCAAC
This sequence comes from Pseudomonadota bacterium, assembly GCA_027482725.1. Taxonomy (GTDB): domain Bacteria; phylum Bdellovibrionota; class UBA1018; order UBA1018; family CAIMNF01; genus JAIXVT01. The sequence continues at coordinate 973 of JAIXVT010000255.1, forward strand.
CAATCCAGAACCCGGTCAGGAGACAACACCTGAACCGGGTTTTTTTATGTCAAAAATAGACCGTTGACCATACCCTATATTTACCTGGTAAAATTAGGGTATGGTCAAGAGACACCTCAAACCCTCATTTTCCCGAAGTTTTTTCCTTTTTGGCCCCCGCTCCACGGGAAAAACGACTGCGCTCCGCCAATGGTTCAAGGATAAAGATCACCTTTTTATTGATCTTCTCAACCCCGATGACGAACGTCGTTACAGCAAAAATCCGGAGCTACTCAAAGGACTCATTGATAGCTCACAACCCAATTGGGTCATTATTGACGAAATTCAAAAGTGCCCAGGACTGCTTTCGATAGCTCAAATGTCTATTCAAAAAAAAATTTGTAAATTTGCACTCACCGGATCAAGCGCCAGAAAACTAAAAAGGGGAGCGGCAAATCTTCTTGGAGGAAGAGCTACAACTTATGAGCTGTTTCCTTTAAGTGTAGGGGAACTTGAAGAAACCTTTGACCTACAGACCGCAATTCATTTTGGCCTACTCCCTGAGATTTACGATCTAGACGATGCTGACCGTATCCGTTTTTTAAAATCTTACTGCACCACTTACCTTAAAGAAGAAGTTGTTGCCGAACAACTCGTCCGCAAGGTTCAACCTTTTCGGGATTTTTTAGAGCTTCTCGCGCTGCAAAATGGTCAGATCGTCAACTATTCAAAATTTTCTCGCGACTGTGGCGTTGATGTCACCACGATACAGACCTATTTGGAAATCCTCGAGGATACGCTGATCGGGTTTCAACTCAAACCCTACAACACCGCAGCTCGGTCTCGAGTCAGAAAAAACCCTAAATTTTATTTTTTCGACACAGGGGTAACGCGTGCACTTGCCGGACACCTTGAGTCGGCGATTATTCCCTCTACCCCACTTTTTGGCCACTATTTTGAGAGTTTAGTCATCAATGAAATCCGCAAAAAACTCAGTTACCAAGAAAGACAATACAAAATGAGCTACCTGATGACGCCATCAGGACTAGAAATTGATCTGATTCTTGAGCTGGGAAAAGAAAGGATCGCCCTTGAGATCAAATCCTCTCAGGAGGTTGACCCCATAAGAGTCCGGTCCTTTGAGTCCCTTGCAAAAGACATTAAAGCAAGCCAACTCGTTTATTTGTCCCGTTGTCCGGATGCTATTAAACTAGGAGCGGTGGAGTGTATGCCTTGGGTTCATTTTTTGAATAACCTTGGGACTTAAAGACCTTAAGGATTTATTTACCCAACCAAAGTTTTCCAAGCTTGGTGTCCAAGTTTTTCCACATCATAGATTCCACAGGCTGGTCGGTGCGGACATTGTATTTCGCAGAAGGTTTTGTCGAATACGACGAATGCACTTGACCATCGACTCTAAAATAAATGAGCTGACCAATAGGCATCCCCCAATAGACGCGTACAGGCTTTTTAACGCTGATTTCGAGCGTCCAGTGATTGCAAAAGCCCACATCCCCTTTACCTGCGGTGGCGTGAATATCAATCCCCAGGCGCCCGGTAGAGCTTTTTCCTTCCAGAAACGGAACATGACGGTGAGACTCCGTGTATTCCAAAGTCACGCCTAAATAAAATTCATTGGGCTGAAGTAAAATTCCGTCATCAGGAATTTCAAACTTCCGAATCGTATTGTGCTTTTTGGCGTCCAGCTCTTGCGATTCGTACACGGCAAGTGTCTTGCCCAGATGGACATCATAACTATTGGTTCCCAGGCACTCGCGATAAAAGGGCTCGATCACAATTTTTTTTTCATGAATTTCATTGAGAATCTCTTGGTCCGACAAAATCATGAACAGATTTTAGCACAGGCGCCCTAACTCTGTTCTCAAAGAACAGATTGCCCTATAGTGAGGGTCGTGATTCTCCGAACCTTAATCCTTGCCCTCGCGCTAAATTTATTGCCTAGCCCGTTTTGTCGCGCAGACCCTCCCGATGCACCGACTTACGACTGCAACAAAACCCTTTCAGGAATTGCAGAGAAAACGCTCCATTTTGTATACCAAACCGAGGCAAGGATCATCAATCCCGCCAAAGATGCGGTTTTGGGTTCGCCGATTTACTTGGGGCGTCGATTTGGAAAAATGGTTCACGATACCTACCGACACCTCATGGGGTTTTTAGGGAAAACAGTAGAACCCAAAGATCCTCTGACCATCCCCTATCCCTTA
>JAIXVT010000300.1 GCA_027482725.1 Pseudomonadota bacterium
CTTGAAAAACAATAATTTTGTTCCGAATCAACTGTTGCTCGACGATGTCCGACTGCATATCAATGACTCGCTCTTTACGCGCAATCAGGCGTTTCATGTCCGGAAGATCCAGAACATCCGACTTGCGACGGCCCCGAGTAGATCCTGTTTTCCCATCGCCTGCCGAATAATTATCACGATCCAACCGGCCCAAAACACCCTTGGACGACATCGAATAGCGGTACACCGATTCCCGCAAGGATTTAGAGGGGATGGTGCCCCAATGCAGGCAGCCCCCGCCCATCAGGGGGTGACGCTCAATCAGCGCTACGGTTTTGCCGGCTTTCGCGGCTTGAATTGCAGCCCGGTGTCCACCGGGACCACTTCCAATGACAACAAGATCAAAGTCGAACGAGCTATGCGGCATCCTTGTCTTTCATTTGAACATACCAATCCGGAGCTGTGAACTTCTCTCGACCATAAGGAAGTCGATTCGATTCGATTTCTTCCATGAACGAGGGAATGTTCCCGACGGGGATCAACTCACCTAAAATTTTTCCACTGGCTTCTCGCCCGCGCTGAATAAAACGAAAAAGGTCGCGGACCACATATTTGCCATTTTCGTCGACAGAGGGAATGACCTCGGTAATGTGAGTCACTTTTCGTGTGCCGTCGGCCATGCGCTTGATCTGGACCACCAAATGAATCGCCGAAGCGATCTGTCGGCGGATAGCTGCGGGGGGAACATTCGTATCCCCCATCATCGCTAAGGTTTCAAGACGAACCAGCGCATCGTAGGGCGTGTTCGCATGGGCGGTTCCCATCGATCCGCCGTGGCCCGTGTTCATCGCTGAAATCAAATCCAAGGCCTCGGCTCCACGGACCTCCCCCACAATAATCCGATCCGGTCGCAACCGGAGCGCGGCGCGGATCAAGTCTCTGACCGTGACGGCACCCTTGCCTTCGTGGTCCCCGTGCTTCGTTTCAAAAAACACAACGTGATCCGTTTGGATTTTCAGTTCGGACGAATCTTCAATAATCAACAAACGTTGTTTAGGCGGAATACGCCCCCCAAGCACGTTGAGCAGCGTGGTTTTCCCGGATCCCGTTCCACCAGAAACGATCATATTTTTAGCTAAAAAAATACATACATCTAAAAACCTTGCTGCCTCTTTAGTAATGGAGCCTTTTTGAATCAGGTCCATAAAAGAAGGATTACCTTTGGAAAATTTACGGATAGATAACGTTGTCCCTCGACGTGAACATGGGGGCAGCACCGCACAGATCCGGCTCCCATCGGGAAGTCGCGCATCCAAAACGGGATCTTCATCGCTGATGCGTCTTCCTACAAACTGAGCAATGTTGCGGACAGCGGCCTGTAACGCCTGTTCGTCAATAAAGCTTGCCGTGGTTTTTTCAATTAAGCCCCGGCGCTCGATAAAGATTTCATGAGGGCCGTTGATCATTACTTCGGAAACCGAATCATCGGCTAGAAATGCCTTGATCGGCTCTAAAAACGAAAGAATCGAATCCTGAAAAACATCGGAGGAGTCGTTCATGCCTTTGCCTTATTCCTCAAAATCTTGGTCTGAAATGAATGATTTTGCAGTAGTAGTCTGCACCGATTCTTCCCCGGCAGACGCCGGACGTCGAACTTCTTTACGGTACCCGTCCAGCTGGAGCGGTCGAACCACAAGTTTGCCCTCGGCGCCGTTGATCGGACAAGAAAACCGGAACACCCCTTCGGCATCTGGAACAAACGTTACTTCTTCAATTTTTTCGGCTTTGATTTGTCGGCGAACGCCTTGGGACTCCAAAATGAAACACTGACTTTTTTTGGTCGCTCCCGTTATGAACAGCCTTACGGGAACTCCTTGAGTCACCATGAGAGTGGAAGGGAAAAAACCGAGTTCATTGACAATGACGGATACATCTTGAGTGGCTTGGACATTTTTTAAATGTCGCACCAACACCCGCTCCGAGATTCCGTTTTCAATGGCTTCGCTGACCGAGGACTTTTTCCCATTCGAATCGGCGGACACCGAAGCTGGCCCCCGAGATCCAACTCTTTCGGAATCGGCAAAGCTTGACGGTTCTATGGGGGCGATCACGCGGGGCAACCCAAAGTGCTTTTTTCGATCTGGACGTGCTCCGAATCGGGATACCGCGTCTTGATTTTCGACTTCAAAATCAGGATCTTGGAATGGAGTCGCTAACCCTTGGGAAGCCCAACCTAAAAACGTAATCAAAAACACGGCGGCTAAAGTGATCTTTTTTATGGCAACTCTGTTGCTAGGCATGTTCATCTTAAAGTCCCTCGTTTAATTATCGGCCTTCGTCAGGGAAACCTTTGGATTTCAGAACTTGCGTCAGCACTTTTTCGCTTCACTTTCCCGATCAAAACAATCAGGGGCAAAATGGGAAGTTTTCGTCGGGTCCAATCTGGCTCCAGACCGCCGAAATACGGACTCAAACAATATAAATAATTTTAGTTTAATTATTTAATTTTAAAGGACTTTTTTTTCCCTTGCCGAACAAGGTACAAAGGCATAAACCTTGAAACACCTTACGGTGGGTATGACAGATGAACAACTCAGCAGTAACGTAATCAGCTTAGAAGTTGTGAGACGCCAACGGGGACTCCTGCAGGACGACCCGTCCTATCACACCAAAATTACTCGGATGAATAAATTCGAACTTCTCGAAGAGATGGCCCGATACCACGAGTCTAAAAGTGGTCTCATCGATCCTCCCCTAGAAGTCTTGGTACGCGGGCGGATTTTGTTCCGAGCCCTTGAACTCACCGCAGAAACCAATGAGCTCCAAATGCTAGCGTCATCGTATCGCCGACAATTGGAGCATGAGATCAATCAACGCCAACGCGCTCCATAGGTCCAAGGGCAATGCATTGAGTTTTAACCGTTCTGACCGATAAGCGGTTATGAACTCCACCTTTACCTTAGCACTCGTCTCGTGGTGCCTGGCCCAGGCTTCAATCGGACA
>JAIXVT010000072.1 GCA_027482725.1 Pseudomonadota bacterium
AAAAAAAAAAAAAAAAGGAGCTCTACTCCGGGAGGAGGAGAGATAAAAAAAACGATACCTAACGCCAGAGTAAGCCGGCTTGCCCACTGCAGGGATTTGTAATTGGTTTTAGAGAGATGCGGACTTTTTTCGAGTTGATTCAATAAGTCGACGGCAGATTTTACAGCGGCATCATTTTTTGTTCTGACAGCGATATCTAGGATTTTTTCCAGGTTATTGAGCAAAAGGTAGCTGTTCTTTTTTGCTTCTTTTTCGCTGCTTGGATTGGCGCTTGACATGATCAATAAGGAGTTTTTGACTAATGCCACCAAATTATTCGGGATGCCGGTTGCCGTTTCAGTAATCGGGATAAAGCTTTCGAGTTCCGCCTTGAGTTGTCTTACCTGTGAAGCAATCTCTTCAATCCCACTATTTACAGAGCTAGATCCTAGGGAATCGTCCGTGATGGGATTTACAGGGTCAGCGAATAGTGCTGGGGAAGAAAAACTTAAGGCTAAGGTTAACAAAAAAATTCGAGATGTCATTTTTGTAGATTCCGGAATAAAGATCGATTTGCTTTTGACATAGACTGCGAGTAATTGTGGTATTCCATAAAACGTTCAAGCGTTGATCTAAATTCGTTTGAGAAAAACCAAATGAGATGATGTGAGCGATCTGTACTTTGGCTGAGTTCGTTCGAAATAAACTTTAGGCTAGGCACTTTTCTGAATTCAAGAAAATCACCTAAAATGATATTCAGTTTTGGCTGCAAGAGTCGTAGCGCGTGATTAGCGTCGATAGACTGTTTCCATTTTAATTTATGTTGAGAAAAAGCAGTGCGATAATCCTCCAAAACGGTTTGACCTAAAGCATTTTGTCCCTTGGCTTGTAGTTCAAGCTCGAGCAGTTCAGCAATCGATTGCTGAATATATAGAAATGCCTCATCTTCTCCAGTGAATGCAGAAGCAAGCATTTCAAAAGAAAGCGGGACTTTTGCGTTTAAAAACCCCTTAATATAAATTCTTGAGAGTTGATTTTGAATGATTTCAACGCGGGTGATGTCTCCCCCGACATTGAGTCTAATCTTTTCTAATTGTTTTTTTGTGCTTTCGTCACCAGTTGAAAATGAATCGTTCTTTTTACGAATCAGCTCGTCGACATAGTTTTTCAAAAATTGCGGATGGTCCCGGGAGATCAATGTTTTTACGATATCCACGTAGTGCCGAGTCTTTTTTTGGCGTGCTTGCTCGGGTGTCCATGAGGGATCAAAAACAATTGGCTGGCCGTGACGGATCTCAGTAACCAATTCGGACATCACTTTACGGAGTTGAGCTTTGAGGTATCTTCCTGTTCCTAGGGATTCGCTTTCGGCGACGGATTGATTTAACGGCTGAAACGGACGGTGTTTCTGGCCCAGAGCTTTATACACATTTTTTCTGAGCGTAGTGTCCTCAGTCGGCAGACTTGCCGCACTGATTGATGTGGCCATTAGTCCCCATAACAATACCATTTGAGCCTTCATAACTTTAGTCTCCGCCCTGGAAATCCAGAAATTTTTGAAACCAATTTCGCTGCTCTTGGTCAGCCCTAATTTTAAATGGAATTTCTATTTCGTCGCTAAAGGCGGATTCGTCTTCGTCGTCCTTGGGTTGCAAATAGAACGGGACACCTTTCTGAAGCATCGAGACCTTAAACACATAGGAACGCCCTGGCTTCAATTCGACATCAAACCAGTTCCAAAGTTTGTCTGAAATGGGTCCACTTGCCCTGTAGAGATTTTTTTCACGATCGGGGGGGGTTAGCTGAATTTCATAAAATGATCCGTCAGCAGATTCTGCGGCAGAGGTGAGTATCCGAGTAACGGGGCGAATATTACGACTTAACGCCCAGGTTTTTTGGATCAGGCGGACCCGAATGCGAGTGTCTTTGAGAAACCCGTGGCGGTGTGCCAATTTTCGGTTTTGATCATCCTCTGAGGCGGTAGAGGTCTGGCCCAAATCGAGGTTGTATTCCATGAGTTCTCTTTCGTTTTCGGCTTCTCTAGAGAGTTCAGACATTGCGCGGATCACGTCGTGGCTTGCATCTTGAAGTTTGATTTTAATGGGCCGGTACCTTTCATAGGCGTTGCTCTCCGCAATAGCTGTTTCCCATTCGAGCGCCTTTTCTGGTGACTCAGCCCTGAGAGCGTTCGGAGCTTTGCGTCCGTAAATTCTTCCTTGGGTATAAATATTGACATTGAGTTTCTGGGTGTAGCCAAACGTACAGGTTTCAGCGTCTGTTTGGCTGCGCTCAAAACGCAAACCAAAAGTATAGTTGTTCCAAGCGTTGCCTACCGAAACTTGGGGTTTCAGCGTCGTATCGCTAGAGTGATTTGTTGAAATCTGCACCGCTTCGATTTCACCCGGAAGAAGGTCGTATTTATTGGGGATAACGTCGTAATACCCCGGTGATTTTGGGTTCCAGTCTTTTTTTGAGGGGCGTATAAAAGCCGAAGAAACGACCATGTTTTCAGTAGAGCAGAAACGTGATTCGCTACGCTCCTCGTCATGAAAACATTCGTTCATGACTTCACGTGTTCTGGTTTCAGTCCGAGTCCCGGTTTTCCGTTGAACCTGTTTTCCGTTTTCTTGCACGGTCTCATAAACATCAACTTCTACGGTATAGGTTTCCGTGTGATAGCCACATACGGGGTCGGCTCCATAAGTGCATTCGGTCCACTCCCAGCTCTCGGTGGTTGGATAAGGAATGGTTACAGTCCACTGAATAGGCTTTTCTTTTTGGCGAAAATCTTGGCGTTCATCGGGTGTCTTGAGATCAAACCAAGTGGCGTAATCAAAACGTTGGGACTTACGAAGGTAACGGTCTGCGGCAGGGGAGCAGTCCAGTCTTAAATTTCGTAAATTGCGCACCTTGTCCGAGGGTAAAGGCCGCCCCCCACACACGGAAACTCGGGGTTGCTGCTCGCTGTAGATTCCGCAGTGATTGGAACCCTGCTGAGCGAAAGTGGAGTCCCCTAAGATGAAAAACCCTAAAAAAAATGACCAATACATGAAGAACCCTTATGTTTTAACGCCCAATACGCTTTAAGCGGTCATTGGTTTGATTTCTGCGCCCCGACGAGAGTCGAGACGAAAGTCGGATCTGTTCTTGGAGTTGGTCGGCGACGGCCATTTGATCCTGTTTGCCCAGACCTAAGTCGGCGACATTTGCATACGATCCCAAAAGAGATCCCACAGGGATAGGCGCGGTATTTTCTCCACTTAGGATTTGGGAGTATTTTTTCTTTAAAGGGTCGAAGTAGTTTCTCTTTTCCCGGGTTGCAAAGTAACGCTCGTTAAAAGCAATCATTTGGGGATCTGCTGATGAGTCGCCATCAATCATTCCTGATGCTGAATAAAGCTGGGTTTCTTCCACAAAGTCATTCAAAATCATGTCAAAGACTAGGAATTGCGCCGCCACGAGCCGGTCATTTCCTTTAAGCACGGTAAACACGCGGTTAATTTTATCGATGATGCTGGAACTGCTCACAAGGGTGGTTGTGCGGGAAGCCATTAGCGCTTTGGCGTTTTCCAGATTTTTACGTTGCTCCATAATAGAATTTTGATCAAAAATCGCTTGCTCTAAAAAACGTAAATTATTCGTATGAAATATCTGATCCAAATTAAACACTTGGGTTTTGTATTGAATGCCGATGGCGCCCAATTGCATTCCATAGGCAAACCTAAATAAGGACCGAGCAAAAAAGATTTCTGATAAATTTTTTGCTTCTTGTGACATCAATGCTTCAGTCTTTGCATCGTATCGGTATTTTTCAGAGCTCCCATAGGTACTGATAAACGTTTGTACTACCTTACGCACTTGGTTGGTGTACCTCTCGATTTCGGCCTTTTCAGTTCTGGACCAAGACCGAGCTTCTTTGATTTTTAAGCGATATTCTGCAATTTGCTTGGGTGAGAGTTGGAAGGGGTCAAAATTTGGGTCCAGTCCAAAGCCTGAGTTTTTGTCAATGGTTTGCATGGCCCCGTTATTGAGTAAAATCCGGAAAGGTAGGTTTTTTGCTAACGATTCTAAATCGTTAAGGGTTTTGAGAAAGTAGTCTTTCGCCGCACCAAAATTAATGTTTCTGTAGTTCGGAATCGAGTTTTTAGTATTCCCTACAGATACGCTCACTTGGGAAGGGAATGCTTTTGTAATGGTTTCCAAGCCTTCTGCCATCCTGCGCGTCTGAAGAAAAAGTTTTTTTAGGTTTGTGATTTCTTGAAAATAGGATGCAAGTTCAAGTGTTTCTCCTAAATAAGCCGAGCGATTGCTCATGCTGATAAGACCTTCGGATTTCTCACCATTTTTGTGAGTAGTGAGGGGCTCGTAGAGTTGATTGATTAGTGCATCAATCTCGCCATTGATCAAAGAAACGCGAGACTGGAAATACTCCACATCGTCTTTGTTCTTTTGAGAAATATTTTGGATTAGTGATTTATACAAATCCGTCTGATCAAAGTGGGTGAAATTATAATTGCCCGCTTGGGTTCCGATCTGCCCAGAAATGGGGCCCATGCCACCTGGTTTTTGTTGCGCCTGAGCCACTGCGAAAATA
>JAIXVT010000069.1 GCA_027482725.1 Pseudomonadota bacterium
CCTAGATTCCCGCCACTTTAAGAAAACCCCTGTGAACTCCCTACATTAAAACCAAGAGAGGGTTGGGTTACAGGTTATCGCTGGCAAATCCTCAAATAACCATAAAAACATCAATGAAATCAAAGGCTTGTTGTGTTGGTGTTCTCGGCTAAGAACAGTGTTCGGGAGCGTTTAGCGGGAATCAAAGCGCCCCGTCGTAATCCCCTCGCTCCTGCTCTTTCAGCCACTGCACCATGTTTCGGATTTGGAACCGTTCAAAGGCACATACCGGGCTTGAGGCCCCGCCATGGTTACGATTGCCGGGGTGGGACCCAGACGAAAGGTAGTCCGCGTATCGTAAATGCAAGTCCGACCGCTGGTCTCGGCTAAAGTAACTTTCCAATACCGAGTCCCTGCAGATATCGGCAAAGGCCCCGCGGGTAGGCAGAGACAAGGTGAGCGCGCAGAACTTGGCTTTAAGTTGGTGGTACGACCCGTATTTGTCTTCACGTTGACCTGAAGCCGCCCAGGATCGACGTGCCGAGGTGTTGTAGAAATCAGGCCGGCGGTTCTGGGCCGATAACCCCGGAGTAATGAAACCATCGATCAAACGCCCCAAGAGATCCGTAGGAGTCCCGATCATTCCAGAGCTCCAAAAGCCTGCTCCCGCTAGGCCAACGATTCGAGCCATTCGGCGGTCTTTTTCTCGAATTTTCCCTTCAATCTCTGTGGCGGACTCTCGGCCGTGAGTGATCGTATGGAGGTCCAGTAACATTCGCTGGAGCGAATCGGTGAAAACTTTACTCAAGGCAGAAAGGTTTCGATAGTGAATCACTTGCGCATTCGCCAAGTCCATTGCTGCCGTGGTGGGATTGATTCCGTGGATTTCAATCATCTTATCCAGCAACTGTTTTTGTGTGATCACCAAAAGATCCTGCTGGTACGGAGTCATATTTAGTCCCGCACGCACTCGCAGAGAAAAATCTTTCTCCACGAATGTCGATACGCGGTTCGCTAAAAACGTATCGCGTTGGAATAGGATATTGAATTCGTTGTAGACCGTATCGATGATGTGTCGGGCAGCAGTAGCTATTTCCTTCTCCAGTTCTGGTGATTTGGTGGGATCAACGGCCATCCGGTCGCCAAGACTTCGGAGGAGGTCATAGGCTTTTAAAAATCGCTGAATTTTCAGCCGTGTCTCCCGCACGCTGGGAAGAATGATCAGATCTTCGGTTTGGCGTGTGAGTTTGCCTTCGAGTCGCACCAGGTATTTGTGCACATTTTCGAACGCCGTTCGAACGGTCAGAGTTTGTCCTGTTAACGTTTGGTTGACCAAGTTCGGCATATCCACAACCAATCGCTGCCTAAAATACGCGCTCTGTTTTTGGGATGTAGATTGAATGATCTCATTCATACGGGATTCGATCACCATGGCTAACTTATCAGGATCATCAAAAAACCCCACAAATCCGCCATCATTCCCGCCGGAGCGCATCCAGTTATCCCAGCGTTTGGGGATGGTGTTGGCATTTCCGGATCGGCAAGCCACGGGTATTTGGTTCAGTCCAATCAGGTAAAAGGGGAGGAGTGCTTCGTTTACGGTGGTGGTGAAAAAGCGCTCTGCACCTCCCGCCGCGTCGGTTTGCCCGGTCATTCGCACCACGATGTCTTGGAGAATCGAAAACAAGTGGTTGCGTTTTCCCGAAAGATCGTTCAATTCGCGGTAAAACAGCATTTGTTCGTTAAAGTTACCAATCAGGGAGTTGACCACTTTGGTAAAGTCCGTAACTTCATCCCAGATTTTATTTTTGAAATCCGCGTCGGCGGAAAGTTTAGGATTCACCCCAAATTGAACGCGTTGGATCCACTGAGAGATGAGTGGAATTTCCCGCACCAATAAAAAATATCCATCTAAGGGGTTATCCGCATTAAGTTCGGACGACTTGCGCGCGTCCAAAAACCGTTGCTTGGAGTAAGACAATATTTCCTGTGCATTCATCGTGTCGCACGCATTTTTTGCCACGCTCTCCATCAAGCATCCCATGGACATCCAAAATTGGGTCGTGTCTAAATTTCGTAGCGCATGATTAAATTTTTCTTGGCGCACCATTTCTATAAATGAGTTCATCGCGTTTCCTAATGTGGATCCGACACTTTCTCCGGATGCCGATAGGCTTGCTCCAATTTGAACGGCTGCGGTAACTAAGGCCAATCCTTGGGAGGGGCGGCCTATCAAACAAGATTCGTATTGGGGGAGTGCGGTGTAAAACGCAGCTAAAGCGTCCATTCCAATACGTGTGGCGCGAGCCGAGGACTTGAAAAATGATTTCAAAACCTGTTGCTTACTGACGTCGGCCGTCCCGATAAGGGATGCCACACTCTGTAAGGAAGCCATTGAGCTGAGTCGTGCCGATTGCAGTGTTTTGGAAAACAAAATCCGCGCAATACTGGGATCGGTTTGACCGTTGTCGGGATTGATGGCGGCATTGCGAAGTGCGCTGATTTCCCCGGGGAGAGCCTCAATTTCTTGTTGGGTGGCCCGCTGATCGGCCGGGACTTGAAGGCCATGAGTTGCACGGTTCAGGTGGGTGAGGAGTTGGCCAATACCTTTGCAGTCGGGGTTGTCCCGTAAGTCTCGGACTATTCCGGAAATCGTCTCGGTTTGCCGTAAGGCGGACTGGGTCCACGCGCCTTGGGATGGGCACGCCCCCCCTCCGAAGCCATAGACATTGGCGTTTTGCCCGTGTGCCGGGAGGGAAGTCCCTCCCAAACTGACGATAAGCAGTCCTAAGGGTAAGGCCGAATTCGCCACGGGGGTGGATGGGTTCCAGGCTGTAAACTTTAGTAATTTAGCAATGCGCACAGGTGGGGTTTTATATTAAATATATTTAATTTACAAACCTAAAGTGCCGATACTAGAGAAGAATGAAGATCTACTCCATTCCCGGCATGACGACGTGGTTCAGTAAGCTTCGCGATGCGAACACTGAAAAAGCGCGCGAACCCCACGGTTCTGGCTCCGATGGGAGCGGTCAGGGGGGGGGCGCGTACGAATCCAGCCAAGATTCCTCCGGAGGAAACGAAGCCGAATCAAAACCCCAATCTCGGCCCAATCCCTATGCTAAGGCCCATGAACCCGCTCAGATCACCGAAGAAGACTTGATCCAAGCGATTCAGATTTTTACCCAAGACGGATTTAACCGTGCCCACAACGTTCAGGCCACACTC
>JAIXVT010000181.1 GCA_027482725.1 Pseudomonadota bacterium
AACCCCGACGCTCTACAAACAACATGATGGGTACCGTGAGCAGGAGCCCCAGCAACACCACTCCTGCTTTCAGAAACATCGCTAAAGTCTCAACCGAGGTCATGCGCCCACCTTTTCGGCAATCTGTACGTTTTTGAGCACCATCACCACTTCACCGAGCATTTTGGATTTTCCCGCTGGGACCACGGCGCGGCGGGCCTTTTGCGCTTTCCCTTGAAAATTAACGTAAGTCCCATCTTTTTCGGTAAATGCCGCTAAAGGAAGGGTCACCGAAAACTTCTCGGTGTCCTGAGCACGAAATACCCCTATCGCTACCGTGCGTCCGTTAGACGCGGGAACGCGGACCCGCCCACCCGTGACCGCAATCAGCACTTCGGCTTTCGCCGACTGTTGCTCACTGATGGGTTTAAGGCCAAGATTTTCTGCTCCCTTTAAATTTCCGGTTTTATCTGCACGACGCAAAAGAGCATCTAGCGGTTGGTCTTGTTCGGTGGTGATGACCGCCCCGGTCAACGACCCCAAAGTCACGGCTACACCGGCTTTTTTTAATTCTTCTGCAAAAGTTTGTCCAAGCGCCAATTCCTCTAAAGAAAGATCTGATCCCAGACCCACAACAACTGACTTTGCCGTGGCAATGATCTGCCGGGCCGATTCGACCGCCTGGTCCCACGTTGCCGGTACGGCACCCAAACGGGGTTCAACTACCCGGTCCTTGGACTGCGTATCGCGGAATAAAAATCGGCCTTCATCGCACATCCAATACTGGTTCACATCCGCATTAAATCTAGGAACCGTGCGATGAACCGTCGTGTTCTCATACTGGAGCTCGGTATTACAACCCCGAGAACACCCCGTACACACACTGGGAACTTTCTTTAAAAACCAGGCGCGTTTTTTGAATCGGAAATCTTTTAGCGTCAACGACCCTGTTGGACAAATATCGGAATAATTTCCAGCATATTCTGTTTGAAGAGGCAAACCATCAATCGTAGTGATGTCAGTATTATTTCCACGCTGAATTGCGACCATTTCCCGGATACCCGCAATCTCATCTCCAAACCGGATACAACGCGTGCAATGGATACAACGGTTCATGCTCTTTTCGATCACGGGCCCCATATCGACATCCACGTAAGTCCTACGCTCCTCGTGAGATCGAAACGTGGACTTGCCATGGGAAAACGAATTGTCTTGGAGGTCACATTCGCCTGACTTGTCACAAATGGGACAGTCTAAAGGGTGATTGACCAACAAAAACTCCATGGTCGATTCTCGCGCAGATTTCACCGCTGCGGACTGCGTTTTCACCACCATCCCATCGGTCGCGGGGGTAGAACAAGCCGTCTGAAGTTTGGGCATTTTTTCAACTTCTACCAAACACATCCGACACTGAGCCACCACGCTGAGGCCCGGGTGATAACAAAACACCGGTATATCAATACCAACTTTTTTGGCCACGGCGATGAGATTCTCGCCCGCCTTAAATTCCACTTCTTTTCCATCAATCGTGCACTTAGGCATAACGTTTTTGACCTCGGACAACGGGGGTGATTTTAGCTTCGAATTCCGGTCTGAATTTTTTTATAAAAGAAGCCACGGGGCCCGCAGCAGCATCCCCCAAGGCGCAAAGTGTTTTTCCACCGATATTTCCGGCCAAACTGGTCAGCGTATCCAAATCGTCTTCTCGCCCTTGACCGTGGCAAATCCGGTGTAAAATGCTCTCCATCCAGTGACAACCTTCGCGACAAGGCGTGCATTGACCGCAAGACTCGTGCGCATAAAACTTGGTGATCCGCCACAAAAGCTTGGGAAGATCCACAGATTCAGAAACCACCATGATTGCCGCAGATCCCATCATGGTTCCAATTTTCATCAGGGGCTCAATGTCATAAATAACATCAATTTCATCCGCAGTGAGCACGGGTGCAGACGATCCTCCCGGAATGACGGCCTTGAGTTTTTTTTCTTTTTTCATTCCGCCCCCCAAGTCATAAATGATCTGGCGCAGCGTCTTTGATCCCGCTTGGATTTCATAAAGTCCGGGACGTTTAACTTGACCGGACAAGCTGATGATTCGTGTGCCTCCCGATTTTTCCACTGCTCCCAGTTTTGAATACGCCTCGCCACCTAAACGGATAATGTGAGGAATGCTCGCTAAAGATTCGACGTTATTTACTGCGGTCGGACACCCAAATGCTCCAGAAATTGCTGGGAAAGGGGGCTTGACCCGTGGCTCCCCGCGCTTGCCTTCAAGCGAGTTCAAAAGACCTGTTTCTTCGCCACAAATATAGGCGCCCGCACCCCGGTGAACGGTAATGTTAAGGCTAAAATCGGTACCAAAAATTTTTTCTCCCAAAAACCCCGCGCTCTTTGCCTCTTGAATAGCTTCATTGAGCAACCGTGCTTCCCGAGTATACTCTCCGCGAATATAGATATACGCATGCTTGCAGCCAATCGCATATGCCCCAATGATCATTCCTTCAATAAGCCCATGCGGGGTGTAGCGGATCAGGTCACGGTCTTTAAACGTTCCTGGTTCCGATTCGTCCGCATTACAAACCAGATACTTGGGCTTATCGCCACCCTTGGGAATAAACGACCACTTCATCCCGGTCGGAAACCCGGCACCACCCCGGCCACGTAAATTACTTTTTTTTACCTCTTCGATCACTTGATCTGGAGTCATCGTGGTCACTACGGTCTTTGCCGCAACATAACCCGACTGCTGGGACTGGTAGTAGGAAAGGGTGCGGTTAGAGTCTTTCCCAAAATGCTGAATAAACAACGTTTGGACTTCAGCGCTCATGTTGTGACCTCTCTAAAAAATCATTCAATTTAGGAATATCTAAATTTTCAATATAGTCGTCGTTGGCCATCATTGCGGGGGCTGTTCCACAGGCCCCCAAACACTCTTCTTCGGAGAGCGTAAATTTTCCGTCCGGCGTGGTTTCACCACACGCAATACCCAACTTCTTTTCGCAAAATGAAACCAAATCGTCGGCGCCTCGCAACACACACGCCACGTTGGTGCATATCTTGAGGTGCGTTTTCCCGACGGGCTTCAAGTTGAACATCGTATAAAACGATGCGACCTCTCTGATCTGCGCCGGGTGCACACCAATATACTGCGCCACTGCTTCGAGCGCTTCTTTAGGGAGCCAGCCGAATTCGCTTTGCGCCTGATGGAGGGCGGGCAAAATAAGTGCCGTTTTACGCGGGTACTGCGGCTCAAGGGCTTTCATCGCCTCATAAAACTTGGGAGACAACACCGATTCTTGAGGTGCGACTGAAGTGCTCATCGATCTAATTCTCCTGCAATGACATTGATGCTTCCCAAGGCCGCGACCAAATCCCCTATGTATTCGCCCTCGATCATCGGGGACAGTCCCTGATAATGCCAAAACGAAGGCCCACGGATGCGCATACGGTGCGCTCGTGGTCCGCCGCGGCTCACGATGTAAAAACCAAGCTCACCATTGGCCGCTTCGAATGGGGTATAAGCTTCGCCCTCGGGAACGTCGATACCATCCATAAAAATTTTAAAGTGATGGATCAACCCTTCCATCGTGTTGTAAACCCGTTCTTTTTCAGGAATACGCACACGCTTGTCTTCGTTCCATATCGGTCCTTTTTTAATACGATCTGCGCACTGCTCGATAATGCTTAAGGACTGCCGCATCT
>JAIXVT010000257.1 GCA_027482725.1 Pseudomonadota bacterium
AAGTAGTGAAATACGAGCGAGCAAAATTAAAAAAAAAAAAAAAACCGTGACCTTGGATAAAGGCAAATGGAGTCAGGAAAAAATGGTTCCTTTAATGGACACGTTAACCAGCACGTTAATCACCGCGTTTCAGGCCAAGCTCCCGGCGGGGAGCAAACCCAAACTTAATGTACAGTTTTTTGCCGGAGAATCCCTGGTTCACGCGTTTCAGTTTTACGAAAGCCCTAAGGACTTTTATGGCGCACGTTTGAAAGACGGGAAAGTTGAAGAAATTTATCAGCTCAATTCGTCATTAAAACTTGCTTTACCGATGACGAAAGAAAGCTGGAAATTTTAATGGAATACGACCAAGCCATAAAGCCCGAACACCCCCTGAAAACCGAGGCCAAACTTTTTATCAAACTTTTAACAGAGCCTCGATGGTTTTTGCGGGAGCGGCTCCCGGGCCTAAGTTTGTCGCGCGCTTTGGCCTACGGAGTTGTTGGGGCATGGATACGGTCTGCAGCAGAAGCCATAGGGAACATCGGCTCGTCCTCTGCATTTAATTTGTCTCTCTTGGGTATTGATTCTGGGTTTAACTTCAAACCCAGCGTATTAGCGGGACTTCAAGGATTGGTCCACGCGCTCAGTGCGTTTTCATTTTTTACGGCTCCCCTCACCACTTTGATCAGTATTGTAATCACAGCGCTTGGCCTTTGGGTATCCGCATCACTATTGGTCTCTTCGAACCCTATTCCACCGTCATCACGCCCCCAAGCGGACTTCCCTGTTTGGGTAAAACTGGTCGGTGTTGCCTCTGCAGGTTGGGCTTATGCAGGTCTTTTGACCTTTTTACCGTTAGGATTAGGGACTTTGGCCGGGCTTGGATTTTATCTTTTTCTACTTTCAACGGCAATCATGGATCTTTTTGCCGTGAGCCGTGGCAAATCCATGCTGATCATTGCGCTTCCGGGATTGGTCATGTTTACCTTAATGGCAGTAGGGGCATTCGCACTGTTTTCCTTATTCAAGGCTTTCGTTTAAACTTGGGGTCCTATGTTTAGCATTACGACTGCAATTGACTACCCCAACGGGCGTCCCCACATGGGGCATGCCTTTGAAAAAATTGTTACCGACACTTATGCGCGTTATGCGCGTCAACGCGGGCAGGACGTATTCTTTTTAACTGGCACCGATGAGAACGGGCAAAAACTTGTAAAAAGCGCCGAAGAAGCGGGCATGACGCCGATGGCGTATGTGGATCAGAACGTCGAGTATTTTAAAGACTTGTGTTTGCACACAAACATTCAATACGACGATTTTATCCGCACCACCGAGCCACGACATCACAAAACTGTGGCCGAAATTTGGGCCAAACTCGAAACCGCGGGCGACATTTATCAAAGCTCTTATGAGGGCACCTATTGCTTGGATTGCGAAGCCTATTACACCGAAATCCAAGCTCCTGATGGAAAATGTCCCGAGCACCACAAGCCCTTGGAATCCCGCAAAGAAGATGGCTTTTTTTTCCGCACATCAAAGTACCAAGATTGGATCATTGCTCATATTGAATCACACCCCGACTTTGTGAACCCGGATCAAGCCCGCAAAGAAATTTTAGCGCGTTTAAAATCAGAACCGATCCGAGATTTATCGATCACTCGCCCCAACAAAGGTTGGGGAATCCCGGTGCCGGTCAATCCTGATTTTGTGATTTACACGTGGTTTGATGCGCTGATTAACTATTACACCGCGTGTGTAACGACGTCTGGTCGTGAAAAATTTTGGCCTTCCTCGGTGCATGTCATCGGACGAGATATCTTATGGTTCCATGCCGTGATTTGGCCCATGATGCTGTATTCGGCAAAACTGCCGTTACCCAAACAAGTTTACGTGCACGGCATGATCTTGGCCGAAGATGGAAAAAAAATGTCCAAAAGCTTGGGCAATGGTGTTGACCCCATGGACGTCCTGAAGCAAGTCCCCGTTGATAGTTTTCGGTACTACCTGCTCCGGGCTATCCCCGCAGGCGCTAACGGTGCATTTGTGATGGGGGATTTGTTGAAACGCCATCAAACGGGACTTGGGAAGGATTACGGAAATTTAGTTTTGCGGATTATCAAGCTTGCTCGGAAACGCCTAGGTGATGCCTTCCCCTCGGTGCCTGCGGCTTTTGATTTTGTTCCCGTTGTCGCCGAAGTGGACCGCTTAATGAATGCACGTGAACATCACCGCGCTTTAGAACTGATCTGGGGTGAAGTGAACCGCGTCAATGGCTTTGTGAACATCCAAGCACCTTGGGCCATTAAAGAGGATGAGGAAAAGTTTAAGCGTGTGTTAACGCAGGCCCTTTATGGACTGGATGTGGTGACCCAGCTTTTATTTCCGTTTATCCCTCAGTCTGCTGAAAAAGTTTTGCGTGCAATGGGTCATGTCCCGGCAAAACTCAGCCTGGATTTACGTCCGTACCAGCTATCGGAGCCTGAGGTTTTATTTCCTAGAATTGAAAAAACAAATTAAGCAAATGCAA
>JAIXVT010000036.1 GCA_027482725.1 Pseudomonadota bacterium
AAGATTGCCCCCAGTCCTTGGGACATGGACTTCACGCCTAAGAATTTCAGGATTTCGGTAAAGCGAAGGGGATTTTTGGGATCGCCGTAACTAAACCTTTGCGGGTAATTGGGGAAGGACTCTTGGGTCCATTTTTGTGGGATATCTATGGAAAACTGTGGCGAATTAAGATTTAAAACCTCACAAAATCGATTGGCTCGGATCAGCACCCGAGACAAGACGGTAGGCGTAATCGCATCGGGATACTTGCCGGCCGCCACTATGGTTTGCCATTGGTTGCGATCCAACTGACATATTTTTTTTCCAATCCAAAGGGCATCATCGGCGCTTAGCCCTTGTGAATACGATTGGGAAATCCCACCAGACATCACATAAAATCCGTTATCTTTTTTGATCGATTCAAATCCAAAAAGATTGATGCTTTGGGGAAGGGTCATCAAGGAAATAGGAACGGCGACGGACCTTAATGATCGAAGGGGGGCAAAATAAGAGGAAAAATTTTCTGGGTTAAGCTCACCGTAATGAATCCGTGGCACTCGCGATTCGGAGGGTTCTAAAATCGAACCGAAAAGAACAATAATTTTTTCTTTCACTCCGGGAAGAACCGTTTCGGGATCCTTTGGAGGTATTTTTTCATCTGGATTCCCCCGACACAGTTTGGCCCTTTGATCCAAGGTCGCAATCGTTTCCTTTCCACCCTCAATCCAGAAATTTCTTGGCCAGTTATTTCCTTGTTCAACCGCATCAAGGATCTCGTTTAACTGCAACACATCCCCGCACGTGGGTCCCAATTTGATCTGTAACCGCTGAAACATTTGAGGCGCAGGTACGGTGTAACCCAAAGCACGGAGAAGGGCGTGACGCATTAAAATAGAGGGTCCCTCTAAAGATAAAACAGCATCATAAGTCGGCTGTCCTATCCCTGGAGTGACCAGCACTCGCGTAACCGCTTGAGTCGATTCTTCCCTAAGGCCAACGATTTGAAATAGTGTGGATTGCGCCGGGAAAACAGGATCTGGTACCGGATTCGGGCTGCGGTACAGGTTATTCGGCGTAGGCTCTAGGGCGCTCAGATCCCGACCTTGAGCACGTAACCGCTCAAGCTCCAAAGGGGATAAACCCAGGTCCCGAGGAAACGGAACTCGCTTTTCGTGGATAGGGATCAAAAGCTGAGTAAACCCTTGGGCCCAGAGCCATGCTGGCTTGAGCATGACAAACGCTAGCAGGAGAGCCCCCATCCACGAGCAAAGGGGATTTTTTTTTGTCTTCGGGATGTAGAACAGGGTGCAGAGCAACATGGGATCCTTCCATCAGAAACCAGCTCCGCAAAAATTAAATTATTTTTATTTATTAATCAATTGATTTTTAAATTTTTTGAGTTTATTAACACATCAGCGGTTGGGCTTAGCGACCAAATAGAGCGCAAGCGCGCTAAAAATCATGCTGGGCAACCACGCCGCAAGCCAAGGCGGGAGTGTGCCCTTTTGACCCATGGATAATCCCAACGAAAATGCCAACCAGTACAAAAAAGTGAGTCCAAGCGCAATGGCCAAGTCCTTAGCCAATCGCCCCTCGCGGTTACGACTGACGGAAAATGGAAACGCAAGCAAGCACATGATCAGCGGAATAAAACTCATGCTGAACCGTGAGTGAAACTTTGTTTCGTAAGCCTTTGTGTCGATTCCCGATTTTTTGTTCACGGTGATAAATCGCATCAACTCTTTGATCCGCAAACGGTCCACTTCGTTTTCGATCAACTTAAAATCTTTGGGGGTTTCTTTAATCGAAACAGACATGGCATCAAACGCCTTTACTTTAGGAAACTGATCTTGCGGATCAAACTCCGTCTCTTTACCTTGAAACACCCGCCACCCCTGGCCCTCGTGCGTAGCGTATTCTCCTTGAATAAACCGCTTAAGTTCAAAGTCCGGGGTAAATTCGTAAAACCCTAGCCCTTGAATCCTCTCCGTTTTGGGATCAAAAGCGGCTAGATTATAAATCGCTTGTCCCGATCGATACCAAACCTTCTCCTGCCGTACATCCAAAAAAAAATCCCTACGTTGCTTCATCTCCCTCCAATAAAACAATGCTTGACGATCATGAAATGCAGGGAGAATGCGATCTTGAATCACCAAAGACGCACAACAAAAAACAAAGACCACCGGAAAAATGATTCCCATGATTTGTTGCATCGAGATCCCGATTGAAAACATAGCCACAAGCTCACTAGAGCGAGACAGTGCGGATAGGGTAAGAATCGTTGCCAAAAGCGCGGATGGCGGAGACACAATCACGAACATCTTGGGGATTTCGTAAACGTTATAGATCAAAACCTGAATTAAAGGATAATCATTAACTTGAGTGATTATGGATTGCACAAAGTACAACCCCAAAAGGCCGAATAATGAGAGCAGCAAATTTTTTAAAAAACTCAACGCGATGTAACGCGCTAGGATTTGCATAGGTAACCTTTAATTTCCGTATAAATTAAAATCCGTATTAGAATTGGCTTACTATGTCAGAAATTACCACCACGGATCAAAAATCATCAAAATTTAAATACTTTCGTGATCAAACTCTTTCTTTGACCTATGCCCTTTTGGCCGTTTTTGCCATTCGCTCTGCCTTGGTGGAACCTTTCCGTATTCCTTCCGGCTCCATGATACCCACCTTGTTTGTAGGCGACCAAATTTTTGTGAATAAAATGGCTTACGGCTTAAAGGTACCGTTTACCGAGTGGATTTTTCCAGAGCCCGTATACCTCTACAAAGGAGCCGGCCCCAAGCGGGGCGACGTGATCGTTTTTA
>JAIXVT010000222.1 GCA_027482725.1 Pseudomonadota bacterium
GCCGAACATAACACCAGAAAACGCCACGCCTTCATGTTCCCGGCACCTCAAATGCGGATTTCCCGTGTAAGGGAGTCCGCGACGAATCCGGGGTCACACACAGGGAGGGTAACGTAAATACGTAATCTCCAAGTTCATCATTCCAAAATTCACCATTAAAGCCCCATAGGACTTGGTGGTCTCGGCGTCTGGGCAAATAATTTTTTTCGGCAATCCCCGCAGTAATCAAAGCATCATCCGATGTCACGGAACGCTTTTTCTTTCCGAGAAGATCAATTTTCATGAACTGAATTTTTTCGAAATCCTGAATGAGGACCTGATAATAATCAATCGCACTGTTTTTAATAAATATGCCACCAATCTCTTGAATCGACTTTTGGCGCCAATCTAAAATTCTGTAAAGAAACGCTGGAAATCCTTCTGTGGTTCCCGTGGTAAATCCGGGAGACTCTCGATCAATCCGATCAATCGCCGCTTTTTCGGCAGCCACGCGCTCTTGTCCGGCTGATAAAATCTGAAAGTAAGGCGACCGCGCAAAGCGACTTAAAAAACGGGTCTTAGGACTCATGTTGAGCAAAGGGGCATAAAGTGCTGCGCGACCCTCGGAAAAAAATTGAGCGGTATTATCCCGAGCGCCGTCTTTATTTGCAGAGTTTTTTTCGATCCAAGTTTTAATTTCTTGAGCCAATCCTCCGTAAGATTTTAAGAAAATGTCCATTTCACGTTCGGCGTCATCGTAGTAACACATGCTCATGTAAGTCTGAGCATTTAAAACCTCGATTTCCGAATTAAATACAAACGACAATGAAGGACTGCGATAACTCACCAGTTTACCCAGAGTCCGATTGTATTCTCCACGGGCAAAAGTAGCCCAAGCGTGTTCAAAAAGAGTATCTGTCCAAACAAAGCTTGCTTTAGGAATTCTGTCGTAGACCTTATCGGCCTCATCAAAATTGCCCATTTCATAAAGAACACGGGCTTGATCCGCCAAACACCGGGCCTTAAGATCCACAGCCGCATCTTTGTAAATGCCTTCATACTTGGGCCCTAAAGATCCGAACGCCATATCTTTAGTGCGCTGAGATGAGCGTTCCGAACAACGCCTAAAATCGCTGAGAGCATTGTTCTTTTGACCGGATAACGCGTAAGAAACTCCCCGGATTTGTAACGCAAGCGGGTAGTACGCTGACTCTGAGGTGACTTGAGACGCGGCTTGAATGGCTCCAGGATAGTCGTTCCGAAACAACCTGTCCTTGGCCAGGGTTACCCAAAGCGCCGATCTAGATTTCGTCGAGTAATCTTGCGGAGAGGTTAACTTGATCAGTGACTTCTTGATGAGGTCAGGCCCCACGCGCTCGACAAACAAAGGGGTCAATTCTAATACCGCTCGGGTAACCTCACGATTTCGAAAGGTCAGGGTTCTTAAAAAAAAATAAAGGGCGGACTGATCCATTCCCGCCGCAACCAACCCCCGAGTCACAGCATAATAAGCCCGGGCCTTATGGCTTGTGTCGGTCAGTTGTTCGATCGCATTAAAAGCAACCCGGGCAGAAGAAAAAAATTGCCCCTGCTGATAGTAGGTCTCCGATTGCTGAAACACCCTTGGCGCAATCGAATCAGAAGCCTGCGCAGGATTTCTAAAAATCAAACCGATAAAAATGATGAAAAAAGGCGTGTAAGCGCAGGATTTTGTCCAAGACTTTTGGCTGAATGGAACCGTGTTCATCTTATTCCTCTCCATCCCTACGCGACATCCCCATTCCTCATCACAAACGGAACCCTATCCCGGCGTTAAACGTGAAGCTTGAAAACAGCGTAGGCTGATTGCTCCCATTTAACCCTCCATAAATATCGGCTTGATAAAAATGCCCCAAAAGATCCAGCCGCAAATCCACCATGTCCGAGAGATGAAAAAGCTGCCCTGTACCCAAAAAAACTGCGAATAGGTTTTCAGACCTCCAGAACGACGGCGCCTCCGTCTTTGATTTTGGGCCAACTTCGGTCATCAGCATTCCGGCGCCCGCCGAAAAATACCAATCAAAATAAAGGATCGTGTCAAAAACGTTGATCTTGGCGTACCAAGGCGCCCAGTTCATCAAAACACCAAATTGGGCATTGACCTCGCGAATCATCGGAGTTGCGGTGGCTTGATTTGTTGCGTTGATCACGGCCGGAGCATTCACAAGCGCCCGATACGTCCCATTTTGAACGTGGTGTCGGTACGAAAAAAACCCCTCAATACCCCACTCTTCATTAAACCAATATCCAATTCGCGGCTGGATGGAGTAAACCGTGCGATAGATTTCACCTAAACCATATCCGCCCAGCAACGATAACGAGGCATGCTGACTTTTGGGATAACGTCGGTTTTGAAGAACGTAGACTTTTTTTTCTGGATCAAGCCAAGAAAAATTATACTCGGACTCATCCGCAAAACTTACCCCGGGGGTCCAAGCGCACCAAAGCGCAAGAAGCAGGGCCTTACAAACTCCACCTGAAACAAATTTAAGATTCATTATCGTCCTCAGAGTCGTCTACGGCGTCTAATTTGCGGGTTATGACAGCGGCATCGACGAGTTCTTTTAACTCTTTCCCCACTTTGAAAAAAGGAACTCTCTTCGGATCAACTTTGACCAGCTGACCTGTTTTTGGGTTTCTTCCTTCGTATGCCCCATAGGTACGATTCACAAACGACCCAAACCCCCGGATTTCAATCCGCTCATCTTTCTTGAGCGTCTCGGTCATCGCATCGAATACCCGATTGACGATGGACTCGGCTTGCCGGGTTTGAAGATTCATTTTTTCCGCAACGAGTTGAATTAAATCCGCCTTGGTCATAGCTTTGCACGAGACTACGCACAGCAAACCAAATAAACAAGTAAAAACAAAGAATTAGACAGGTTTCTCGTTGAATAGCCTACTGGATCTGTTTAACGTCCAAGATCCCCGGTATCTTCCACAGCTCCAAGAGTAAACGAGAGTGGTCGTTTAGCCGCCCATGATAAGAGAGCCGGATTTCGGGGGACGGGGCCGCCATGTTCTCTTTATAATCCTGCAAGGCCAATTCGCACGAAGTAATCAAACCCTCGAGCGCTCGGTGAGCGACCTCTTCAGAGTGTTCCTTCACGTGCAACACCAACTTAAACGTCCGCTTACGACCCATATAGCGGTTTTCAAAAAAAGTAACTGAAATCAAAACCGTTACAATCAATACGGTTACCGCGAGAGCGACTTCGATTTGCCCCATTCCAATCCAAACGCCAAGCGCGGCCACAAGCCATATCGTTGCGGCTGTGGTTAAACCTGTCACATTTTCTTTGGAATGGAGAATGGCTCCACCTCCCAAAAAACCTATCCCGGACACGATTTGGGCCGCAATCCTCCCGGGATCCCCATGGACACCCAAGGAATCCTGGGACGACGCCATAAGAATCGAGATTGCCGTATACAGGGTAGCCCCGACACAGATCAGCATGTTGGTCTTGATCCCCGCCGCCTTAGATTTAAGCTCGCGCTCGAGCCCGATTAACCCTCCGCAAAACAGTGACGCGATGAGTTTAGGACCTAAAAACTCCAGGGTTTCTGCCAGGGACAGGACAGCCAAATGTTTTTCAACGAACATCTTTTTATTACGCCAAACAAAAAAGTTTTTTGAAAGCGAATTTACCGATAGTCTCGGCGATATGAGCAACTCTCTTTTCAGCGGCAAAGCTTTTCAGGTCATCACCACGGAAACCCCAGGCATGATTGAACTCAAATTTGATCGGCAGAACGAAGCCGTCAATGTGTTCGGTCAGAGCGTTGTCGAAGAACTGAAGCACGCTCTCCAGTCTATCCCCAAAACCGCACAAGGCCTGCTGATGACATCAGGAAAAGACGCTTTCTGCGCAGGTGCGGATATCACTGAGTTTCTTGAAATTTTTAAAAAACCCGAGGCCGAACTGGCCGAATGGATTCAGGATAACCAAAAAAACTTTGATCTGATCGAAGACCTCCCGTTCCCGACGGTTGTTGCGATCCAAGGCTTTGCCTTAGGCGGAGGTTTTGAATTCGCCCTTTCCGCAGACTACCGTATAGCAACTCCCAAAACCAAAATCGGCCTTCCTGAGACCAAACTAGGAATTATACCGGGATGGGGGGGCACAGTACGCCTTCCGCGATTGATCGGGGCCGATCTGGCCATCGAATGGATGACCACAGGAAACGCCTTTGATGTCGAAATCGCGCTGAAATCCGGTGCGGTAGACGCCGTTGTCCCCGCCGATCAATTGCGATCATCGGCCATTCAATTGCTTAAAGACTGTGTAAGCGGGAAAATCCCGCAACACCAGCGACGCCACCAAAAAACTGCCCCGCTCAGTTTATCGCGCCAAGAAAAAACAATGGTGTTCTCTACCTCGAAAGCTGGGGTGCTAGCGGCAACACAGGGGCATTTTCCGGCACCGGTCATGATTGTAGACTTAATGGAGAAATCGGGGTTTTTCCCAAGAAAAGAGGCTATGAAAGCCGAAGCCGAACATTTTGCAAAAATTTGCAAAAAGGATTATGGAAAAGAAAAAAGTAAGTTTCATA
>JAIXVT010000250.1 GCA_027482725.1 Pseudomonadota bacterium
ACCGCAATTTGGGCGCTTAACTTTTATTTCCAGTCGTATTCGGCGTTATCGCTCATCAAGGTCAATTCGGGTTGGTTCCATATTAGTGAACGCGGGGTGTTTTCTGCCATATTTGGCACGATGATTCAAATGGGCCGTGCAATGGTTTACATCATCGGCCCGCTTTTGGTGACGTACTATCCGTGGCAATGGGTGTTTTTCCTACCCTCGGGGATTATTGCGGTCATGGCGTATTTTACGTATAAAAATGTTCAGGACGCGCCCGACAAAGCGGGTTTACCTGCGCTCGATGTCCAAGATGCTTCGAGCGGAGATACGACGCCCGTGTCCGTGGGCTACGTCCTAAAAAAAGTATTTACCAATCCCGTTGCCATCACTATCGCTGTTGCCGAATTTTGCACGGGGATTGTGCGCCATGGGTTTGAACAGTGGTTTCCTCGCTACATGCAAGAAGCGCAAGGACTTCAGTTAGATAATCCCATATTTCAAAAAGGAGCTTTTGGCGTCGTGATGGCCGGTGTTGCGGGGGCGTTTTGCGCGGGAACATTATCGGATTGGGTGTTTAAGGGGCGTAGGGCGCCGATGGCGTTTATAGGTTACGTGGTGCAGGTCGGGGCACTCTGGGTGGTGTGGCAAGCCCCGTCCGTTACGGCCGTGATTTTAGCATTCATCGCCAATTCGTTTGCCATCAGCATTGTGCACTCCATGTTATCGGGGACCGCATCGATGGACTTTGGAGGAAAACGTGCGGCCGCAACAGCAGCGGGTTTATTTGATGGCATGCAGTACGTCGGCGGTTCGGTGGTAGGAATTGGAATGGGCTGGATGCTCGACACCATGGGATGGTCCGCGTGGGGACCGAGCATGATTGGGTTTGCCGCAATTGGAGCCGTACTGATGCTGACCCTGTGGAACGCGCGTCCTAAAACTTCGGGCGGACACTAGGCCGTGACTCGCGGGTAAAAACACCCGACGAGATCACCCAAAGATCTGCAATCTCACAGAAACGCTAATACAATCGTGATAAGTCCATTCCGTAACGTCCCGGACTGTAGTTTGCTTTGCGAGTTGTCGCTAACACGCGTACTTCGGTTGACCCATCATGGCGTTGGCTAAACGGGAATATTGCAATCCCACCACGCGGAGTGAATTCGCCGATCACTTCAACATACTGCGGCTCCATTAAGTCGTAGAGGTCGTCACAAATCTTTTGCACGCAATCTTCGTGGAAATCCCCATGGTTCCTAAAGCTAAACAAATAAAGTTTAAGCGCCTTGGATTCCACGCATTTCTTTTTGGGGATGTAATTGATAAAAATTTTCGCAAAATCCGGTTGCCCCGTCAGCGGACACAACGATGTGAACTCGGTACACACCAAGCTCACCCACGGAAGCCGTGAGGGGTGTTTGTTGGGGAAAGACTCTAAAACCTGCGGGCTATACGTGTCGGGATATTGGGTTTTTGCAGCGCCTAAGTGTGACAGGTGCGGGGATAGCTCTTGGTCCGCGCGCCCTGTAGATTTATGGCTTGAGGTGGCGCGGGGCTTCGGTGGTTGAGTTTTTACGGATTTCGTTTTTAAAGGTTTCATAAAAGTTCTTTCCAAGTGGAGATTCTAGCCTGTTTTCGTTACTTTATCGAGATATGGCAGACACCGCGATTAAACCCACACGACAAGAAAACTATCCCGAATGGTATCAAGAGGTCATCAAGGCCGCAGATTTGGCCGAAAATTCGCCGGTGCGGGGTTGTATGGTGATCAAGCCGTGGGGATATGCCGTTTGGGAAGCCATGCAACGTGACTTGGATGATCGTTTTAAAGCCACCGGCCACGTCAATGCCTATTTCCCGTTATTGATCCCGCTCAGTTTTTTAGAACAAGAAGCCGAACACGTCGAGGGTTTTGCGAAAGAATGCGCCGTGGTGACCCATCATCGGCTAAAGGCCAATAGCGAAGGTAAATTGGTTCCTGATCCCGCAAGCGCTTTAGAAGAGCCGTTGGTCATCCGACCCACCAGCGAAACCATTATTGGACACATGTACGCCAAATGGGTGCAATCGTACCGTGATCTGCCCATTTTGATGAACCAATGGGCAAACGTGATGCGCTGGGAAATGCGCACGCGGTTGTTTTTGCGCACGGCCGAATTTTTATGGCAAGAAGGTCACACTGTGCATGCGACGGCTCAGGAAGCTGTTGATGAGACGCTCAAGATGCTTGATGTTTACGCTGATTTTGCTGAAACCGTCATGGCGATGCCCGTGATCAAAGGGATGAAAACTCCGGACGAGCGCTTTCCCGGTGCGGTGGATACGTACACGATTGAAGCGTTGATGCAGGACCGTAAAGCGTTACAGGCGGGGACATCGCATTTTTTGGGGCAAAATTTTGCAAAGGCTTCGGGGATTAAATTTTTAAACCCTAAAGGCGAACAAGAGATTGCATGGACCACGTCGTGGGGGGTTTCTACACGACTTATTGGTGGGCTGATCATGACCCATTCGGATGATGATGGTTTGGTGTTGCCTCCGCGTTTGGCGCCCGAGCATGTGCGTATTTTGCCGATCTATAAAAACGATCAAGAGCGCGCCGCAATTTTAGAGGCCTGCGATCGCTTGGCAAAAGACCTGCGCGCAACAACGTATGCCGGTGCGCCGATCCGCGTGAAAATTGATGACCGCGATTTGCGTGGCGGTGAAAAATCATGGCAAGCGATCAAACAGGGCGTACCGCTTAGGGTAGAAATGGGGCCGCGCGATCTGGCGCAGGGGTCCGTGTTTGTGGGGCGTCGGGATCAAGGACATAAAGATAAAAAATCATTTGCGGCTGCGACGTTCGCCCAAGAGGCGGTCGGGGTTCTTACCGAAATTCAATCTCAATTGTTGAAAAAAGCGACCGCACACCGGGACCAAAATACGGTTGAAATTGAATCGTTAAAAGATTTCGAATCCTTTTTTGCAGACGAACACGGTGGCGGTTTTGCGCGCGTGGCGTGGTCTAAGGGAGCGATCGGTCACGAGACTTTGGCGCGGCTTAAAGTGACGCCACGTTGTATTCCGCTTGGGTCTACGGTAGAGCCGGGTGCAAAATGCATTTTTACCGGTGCACCGGCCGAAGCGACGGTGTTGTTTGCAAAGTCGTATTGATGTGGAATAGGGCAGGGTGGATTAAAACGGCTTGAGTTTATTTTTTA
Organism: Pseudomonadota bacterium; assembly: GCA_027482725.1. GTDB lineage: Bacteria > Bdellovibrionota > UBA1018 > UBA1018 > CAIMNF01 > JAIXVT01. Next base: position 3,192 of record JAIXVT010000250.1, read on the forward strand.
GGCGCGGATATGGGGTCCGCTGGACTTTGAGTGGTGTCGCACATCCCGCTAATTTTTAAACCCCAATAAAATTTTTGTTTTCAACTTCCCCGTTTTTCGATAACCTCAGGGTTCATCTCAACATGCGTCCCCATCGTCTAGAGGCCTAGGACATTGCCTTTTCAAGGCAGTAACCGGGGTTCGAATCCCCGTGGGGACGCCATTTTCTCCGGTGTAGAACCAAAACACCACCCAAAACCAAACTTACAGTGCCAAACGGACTCTCCCGAGCCCCGAGAAGGCGTTTCCTTTACCTTCCCTTTGCGCAGAAGAGGTCGACCGCTATAGATGCCCCTACTGCCCCTCCGAAACAAAGGAGAAGCAAAGAAAAGCCAGATAGACCTTTGACATAGAATTTTTCGATACCATTATACCGGTGAAGCATTTATTGATACAAGTTCACCGAGAAAAGGATTCAATGTCTCTTAAAACCGAACGTGATCAGATAATCCAATTTAAAGATAGCTATACCGATTACCTACGGTTACGAAAAACTTCCCGTACCTCCCCAGAACAAGAAAACCAGATTCAGACTTTGCGATCAGAAATTAATCCCGCCACCGCAATTGTGATCTCTTATATAAATAAAGTAGGCGAGCCTACCTCAATTTATTATTCGCCACCCCCACTCGCAGTTGGAGTTGCGGGCAATTTCGACTTGCTTCAGAACCTATTCAATCCAGCCCTTCAAGGTAGGCATGTAGAACAAAGTGTATTTGTTATGCTTGATAGAGGAATTGGTCGTTACGATCACATCATCAAAAACCAATGGAAAAAATGGGTAAATCCGTTCCACTGGTTTGGTGAAATCATTCGGCTTCCATTTTATCTGCTTCGTTTCTCTGGATTCGATTCAAATAAAATCGAGCTTTCACTCTTAGGGAAAATTTACAAACTGATCGCAGCCTTTGTCGCTTTCGTAGCGGGCTTGGTCAAGATCTATCAATTTGCAAAACCAATAATTCAAACATGGGGAGTTAATCTTCCATGAGTGAACATAAAACAGCTCTCACTGAACAGGAAATCACCCAACAACTTTCAACACATAATGAAGACGTCATTAAAGAACTCTATTCACTTACCTTAAAACTAAACGACCATGAAAATGACAGAACAAAATCATTGGATGGAAAAGCTGCAGCATTGTTTGGATTTATTGCTGCTTTAATTTCGGCAATTTTCGTTCTTCTTGGTCTTTTAGGGGATGCCAAAGGGAACCGACTAGTTCCGATTCTTTCTGGAAATATTTTCTTTTCTGTTCTCTTTTCTTTAATTGTACTTGCAGTCGCACTTCTATTCTTACTGAAGTGCATTGCTGTGAAATCCACTTGGAAATCTCCGGGCGAAATTGACCTAATTTCTGCAGTTCAAACATACGATAGGCATATCGATGGACAACCAGACGAAAGCAATTCATCAAAATCGGCTCACGATTATCGCCGCCATCTAACCGAACATTTTTGGAAATTGTATAGAAATGCTTTTGATCGAAATGAAGAAAAAGCACAGGACTTAAGAGTAGCTCAATATGCTATTTTTATTGCTCTTTTTGTTTTAGTTGCGATTCAAGTAACAGCAATGTTAGAACTTCGCTCAAGCATTATGAGTAATTCATCTAAACCAACAGCCTCCACCGAATCAATATCGACACCGACTGCTTCAAGCAGTCCATCACCGCAGCCGACAAGTACACGCCCCTCATCACTTCCTGTTTCTTCAGCAGGTAGACCAACAAATGATTCAGCTGGGAGGCCCGCTCCACTACAAGCATCCTCAACAGGAAAGCCAACGAGGTTAAGTGAAGGTAGACCAGCCCCACTTCCACCTTCAGGACGCGGTTCTAGATTATCAAATAGCTCTGACTCCAAAGGAGGGAAGTAATGTCCAACGACAATAAGCCAGTGAAAACACCTTCTCCTGCACCACAAACGCCGCCAAGTCGCCCAAATCCACTTCCTCCGTCTGGGCCAGGACAAACCTTAAAAAAATCGGAAGAACCGCGTCGACCAGCACTACCACAGAAGAAAGGTAAGTAAGCATATAACTTTTTTGAACTTTCTTTATCTACCCCTACCTTCTAAAGATAAAAGGAAAAAGTGCTGCGCAAGTGTTGACACAAAATCTATCGAACTTATCTCCTGAAACGGAATATACCCCCTTTCAAGAGATAAGTTCATCCAGAAATGGGGGCTCAATGTCACAAGATAATAGCACTTTGTCATCAAATGATTCTCTGGCAGATACTGATACGGTAGATGGACCGCGCCCCTCAACTTGGACAGGTTGAGGGCGCGGTCCAAGTCTAAACAGTTGTTTCGTTATTCTCTTCCGATACTATTTTTCCGAACATCTTTACAAGATGCCATTTTTAGGAAAACGTTGTTTTTAGCTGTTTTAACTTTAGAGGGTACAAAAATTGAAGATCAGAAATTTGGAGGAGATTGCGGAAATTTTCTCAAAATTCAAGTGTGGAAAAATCTACTACAAGCTTCTTCAGAAAAATGATAACTCAAAACAACAAATTTATCTTGGCTCAGATTTTTCCGTCCTAAATATTTTTCCCAACCTCAAGATCAATCGCGATCAGAAAAATTCGGGTATCTTAAAAGCACCATTGAAATTTTCATGGATTACTGACGATTTTTTAATTTCCCCCGCTCCGTCGGCCCAACTTATTCTTTACCCACAATACCCTGAAGTCAGATTTTCTGGCTTTCTTCGGGGTTCTGACGGTCCCTCTGCAATCATTGGCAGTGGCTGCAGGGAAATTGGTCGGGTACTCTTTTGGGGAGTCAAAGAGAATGGCGAAATCCTTGGCATTGCGCTTCCTTCAGATTCACCGCTGGCAATCCACCTGACTGCTATTGCGAATCCAAACCAAGACGAACTGATAAAAAAGTTGGTGCCTCAAAGCAATTATGACGATTTCCATAAGCTGCTTCACGAACTCAAGATGATTTCCAAAGCAGGTTGGATCAACGCAATCCGAATGGACGGCAACGGCACGATAAAGCCCTGCAAAGGTGTCAATTGTGGCGGATACACGCTTGAAGCGAAACTTGGAATCCGAAATAATGGCCTTTCAGAGCCAGACCTTTATGGCTGGGAAATCAAACAGTTCAGTGCCACAAGCTTTGAGAATCCCAAGGGTGGGGCCGTGACCCTTTTTACACCGGAACCCACCAAAGGTATCTACAGGGAAGGGGGCGTAATTCAATTTCTGAAGAAATACGGATATCCTGATCAGTCTGGAATTAAGGGGCGCATCAACTTTAGCTCACCTCATCGCTTTGGCATCAAAAATCCTAAAACAGG
>JAIXVT010000333.1 GCA_027482725.1 Pseudomonadota bacterium
ACCGAGTCTACACTTCGTATTCCTTTCGAACCGGCACAAGCAAAAATCTATCGAGAAATTGCTTTGTCTTGGAACAAAAAGGTGCGGGAAACCGTGCAGATCGAAGGCGAAGGCAAGTCTCAGCTCATTATGCTGACTGCTTTATTGCGCTTACGTCAGGCGTGTTCTTCTCCCGCAAGCATTCCGAACGTCGAGTACAAGGAAACTCCTCCAAAAATTTCTTTGTTGGTGGAAAACCTAAAATCAATCATAGAGTCGGGAGAAAGTGCCCTCGTATTTACCCAGTTCATTGGGACTTTTGATCTGATTGCGCAGGCCCTAAAAAAAGAAACCATTCCGTTTTTCGAGTTGCACGGAAAGGTATCACGCAAGGACCGTGAAGACCGTTTGCGGTCTTTCCAAGAAATGAGTGCAGGTGCCGTGATGCTGATGACCCTAAAAACCGGGGGCGTGGGTCTCAATCTCACCAAGGCCAGTTACGTGTTTCATATCGAACCGTGGTGGAATCCGGCCGTGGAGAATCAGGCAACCGACCGGACGCACCGCATTGGGCAAACAAAACCCGTGCAGGTGTATCGCTACATTATGAGCGAATCGGTGGAGGAAAAAATTGAACTCCTAAAAACCCGCAAATCTGCGCAATTCGATGCACTTTTTAGCGACACGGAATCTGTCGGCCCCGCGAATAAAGACGCAGCACCTGAGCAGATGGGCGGAAGTCTTACCCAAAAAGACTTCGAAATGTTGTTAGGTATTCAGTGAGCGGCAGCACGGATAAGTCGAATCAAATTTTTTCTGGGGGATTCTGGCGATGACCCCGGGGTTAGATTCTTCTTCAGCTGAAAGCCGTAACCCTCTGGTCTCAAGTATTGATTCATTTTTAGATCATTTGGTGGTGGATCGGAACGCATCGCCCCACACCGTTGCCGCCTATAAGCGCGATTTGTCGGCGATTGTCACGCAATTGAATCCCAAAAACTGGGAATCCTTAAATTCGGATCAAGTCTTGCAGGTGTTTGCACAACACGCCGATCGTGGTCAATTGAGCCCAAGGTCTCAGGCGCGAAAAGTATCAGCATTAAAACAATGGGCTAAATTTTTAATCATGACTTCCACGGATGGTTTGGCCCAACAAGCCGCTTCGTTGCTTATTGAGCAGCTTTCGGCCCCGCAGTTTAGCCCCGCGCCACCCCAAGCATTGGACCTTCAGCATATCGAACAGTTATTGGTGGCCTGCACTCCAGGAGTGCCTTATTCAGATCAATCGCTCGGACCAGCCTTGCAATCGCGTGACCGTGCTTTGGTGTACTTGCTCTATTCTTCGGGTTTGCGGGTATCCGAAATTTTAGGACTCACGCTTGACCGCTTGCACCTCCAGGACCGTTTAGTTCGCGTGTTAGGGAAACGGCGCAAAGAGCGGTTTGTGCCGTTTGCGCCGATTTGTGGCGACCAAATTCACGACTACTTAGATCAGCACCGGCCGGCATTAATCCTCAAATCCTCAAGCCCCGAGATCACAGACCACGTTTTTATCAATCATCGGGGACAACCCCTGTCCCGCCAAACCGCATGGAAAATCGTAGAGGCCGTGGGACGTCATGCAGGGATTCCACGACCGATCCACCCCCACCTCTTGCGCCATTCTTTTGCAACGACACTACTTGAATCTGGGATGAATTTGCGCACCCTTCAGTTGTTGCTTGGGCATACGGATTTACAAACGACTCAAGTTTATACCCACGTTTCCCCTCAGCACCTAAAAACCACAGTAGAGAGGTTTCACCCGTTGAGCACCAATCCCCCGAACAACGACCCCCAGGAATCTGATCAAACCTAACCCCGATCCGTGCTACACTTAGGGGCTTCTATGGACGGTCTTCAGGATGGAATTTTACGCCTCGCTTATCAATTTGTTCCCTTTCTCATTGCCGTGGTCGGTCATGAGTTCGGTCATGCGTTTGTGGCGCACTTATGGGGCGATGATAGCGCAAAAAACTCGGGTCGATTGACGCTAAACCCCGCGCCTCATATCGATGTGCTCGGCACATTGGTTTTTCCCATTTTAAGTATGGTTTCCGGGGTAAGCGTGATGTTCGGCTGGGCGATTCCGGTACCGATAGATCCTTCAAAATTCCGAAAATTCCGGCCCGGCCTTTTCAGCGTTGCGCTCGGCGGGCCAGGGGCAAACGTGATCATGGCGTTTGGGTTTGCATTCGCGCTTGCTGCCCTTCAAAGATTTGCGTCGCCAGAATTTTTCTTTTTCAAAGAATTCAGCATCATGTTCGAATTCGCCGTGTATATCAACTACGGCTTGGCCTTGTTTAATCTCATCCCGCTCCCGCCTTTGGACGGATCTAAAGTCATCCAAAGTTTTTTAAGTCCGCGCGCCATGTTCAAGTACGAACAACTTTCCCGCGTTAGCGCGTTCATTTTGCTTGCGTTGATCCTAACCGGAGTTATCCGGTTTATCGGTGTTCCCGTTATGTTTGCCGCTCAATGGACGCTCGATTTTGGGTTTCGGATTTTTTCGGCGGCGGGGGGATCGCTGTAATGGCAACTGTTTTATCCGCAATTCAAACCACAAATCAGCTCCATTTAGGGAACTATTTGGGCGCACTAAAAAACTGGATCCCGTACCAGGACGAGCACCGTTGTTTTTTCTTTTTAGTGGATTTGCACGCGATCACTGTGCCGCAAGACCCCCAAGCTCTTGCTGAAAACACACTGATTTCAGCGGCCACGTATTTGGCTTGCGGCCTTGATCCCCAAAAATCGACCCTCTTTGTACAAAGCGCAGTCCCAGAACATGCGGAACTGGCTTGGGTTTTAACCTGCCACTCCAGCATGGGCGAGCTTTCCCGAATGACTCAGTTTAAAGATAAATCGTCTAAACATGGGGCGCACATCCCCACGGGACTCTTCCTTTATCCCGTGCTGATGGCCGCCGATATTTTGCTGTATCAAGCCAAGTACGTTCCCGTTGGGGACGACCAAAAACAGCACTTGGAGTTAGCGCGGGACATTGCAGGACGGATGAACCAGCAGTATCAGAAAAATTTATTTACGATCCCCGAACCCATGATTCAAAAGGTAGGCGCCCGGATCATGTCTTTGGCTAACCCGGACGCTAAAATGTCCAAATCCGATCCTCAGGCCGGTGCGACAATTTTTTTAACCGACAGCGCCAAAGACATTGAAAAAAAATTTAAACGTGCGGTCACCGATTCGGGATCCGTGATCACCGACGGCGATGTTTCGGCGGGGATAAAAAACTTGTTTTCCATCCAAGCGGCATGTCTGGGAAAAACCCCGGAGCAAGTGCATGCGGGTTACGTGGGACGGCAGTATGGGTACCTTAAGGTGGAAACGGCAGAGATCGTCAATCAAGTTTTAGAGCCCATTCGCACTCAAACCGCACAGATTCTAGCCGATAAAGGCCAACTCCTGGCCATTTTGGATGACGGAGCCACCCGCGCGCGGGAAACTGCACGAGAAACCCTGAACGCTGTTTACAATAGTGTCGGGTTTATCAGAAAATCAACGCTATGAGTTTGATCTCACCTCCGCTCCAACCCTCAGGATTGAGTCAGCCGGCCAACCAGCCGTTCACAGTGATTTTGGATCAGTTTGAAGGTCCGTTGGATTTGCTATTGTACCTTATCCAAAGCCAGGAGTTGGACATTAGCAAGGTTTCGATATCCAAGGTTACGGATCAATACCTGACGTCGATCCAGGCGTATCAAGAATTGAACTTTGATTTGGCGTCTGATTTTTTGGTGATGGCGGCAACGTTGATCGTTTGGAAAAGTAAAGCAGTGTTGCCGCAAGAGCCCACGCCACCGGGAGCGCAAGAAGAATCCCTTCTGCCGCTCACCGAAGAAGAGCTTGTGGCGCGCTTGCAGGAGCGTCAGCGGTATTTGGCATCGGCAGATGCATTGCTGAAACGCGATCATTTGGGAATCGAGATTTTTCATCGGCAAAATCGTCGCCCTCCGGTGGAGAAGATTTGGAAAGAAATGAGCGTTTCTGCACTGGCCACTTCGCTCCAAGATGTTCTGATCCGAGAACAACGTCGCTCCCGCGTGGTTATGAAGAAGGAAACCGTTTCACTCAGTGAGCGCATTGAAAAAT
>JAIXVT010000050.1 GCA_027482725.1 Pseudomonadota bacterium
TGCTTAAGATCAAGGATTACGGCCCCCAGTCAAGTGTCTAAGCCTTCGCACCCACCAAAGTTCCTCCAGCTCAGACACCTTCTTAACGGCAACTGCGCGGGAAACTTGAGAACTTTTTTTATAGAACCAAAAAAAACTTCCCGATAAGCACCCCATTCTTTTTTTGAGCCCGCCACTCAAGATTTTCGTCAAATTTCCGACAAGCCCTTTATGAACAACACCATTTTAATTGTAGACGATGAAGAAGGTATCCGAGAGATTGTCCGAGAACTGGTCAGCGATATCAGCCCCAACATCATCGAAGCCGCCGACGGGAAAGAAGCTGTAGAAAAAATTGAACAGTCTACACCCAGCCTGATCATTTCCGACTACAACATGCCCGGGATGGATGGACTAGAACTCCTCAAACATGTTCGAGAACTAAAGATTGCAGCTCCGGTGATTTGGATCACAGGCCGCGGGAGCACTGAACTCTACCGAGAAGCCTGGCGTTTTGGGGTTTACGACTATTTCGAAAAACCCATAGATTTCTCGCCTTTTCGCGAAGCCGTTAAGGGCGCATTATCGGTACACGAAGGCGTCGCTCCCGTAAATCGACCCAACTTTATGACTCGACTTCATTTTACTGAGGTCAGTGTTTTGGTGGAGCACGGTCTTCTCAAGGATTTCAAAACCGATTGCCTGAAGGCAGGGATATCCATCAACACCGCGATCAATAAAATGATCGAAGAACATTTAATCAAAAAGCGGTAAGCCTATGCGATCTCACCTTGCTCAGGCCCCCCCGTTGCAACGTGTTCTTGCGAAAGCCTTGGATTCACTTGTTTCAATAACCGGTTTGGTCGTTGGCGCGATATTCGGTGCCGAATTGGGCGCTATGATTTTGATCTTGGAATGGGTGCCTGAGGAATCTGCAACCCCATTGATGCAAGGAGCAATGACCCTGGGAGCAGGATTATGTTCTGCATTAGCCCACGGTTTGAACAGGTATAAGTTACCCCGACATGCCGGAGCAACTTTAGGCGAAATGGCCATGGGATATGCTCCAACCCTTGACCCATTAGCGGTGGTGATCCCGTTCCCAGACCGTGGTCACCGGAATACCCAAACGGGTGACACAACGGGTGACGCGCGTAGAAGCTCCGCATAACCACGCTGATCCCAGAGATCTCCAAATGGGAATGTCGGCCAAGCTGTCCCCTAAATAGCCGATTCGATCTAAAGACGCCAAACCCGAAGCCACAAGATGGGTTTTCATCCATTCGACTTTGGCCATGGACCTTAGATTTTCCCGACCGGATCCCTGTATCCCGTCAAACCCTCCCACGTATTCTCCAATAGGACGAACCCACGCATCCACCGACGCAGAGACCAAATAAACTTTTTTACCCTTGCTCTTTTCTTGGCTGATAAAGGTCAACACCTCCTGAACATAAGGGAGAGACTGAGGCGGAACGCGGATAAACCGAGAAACCGTACGCTTAAAGGCCTGACGATCGCGCTCCACAACCCATGCTAACGCGGCAAGAATCAACACCCAAGGGCGCCGTAATAGCGCAATTTTTGACGCGATTTTCAAGACATCGGTCTTGATCAACGTTCCATCCAGATCCACAACCCAGTGGGTAATGTTTTCCCTCATAGGGGCCATACTACATGGAGTTTACTAAAAGAGTGAATGCGAAGATTCTGATTTTGGCTTGGCTCATCCTACCCGAAACACTGTTAGCAGGGGTCGTGAACGATCCGTGTTACTGCGAACAAAGCGCACTGGGCACGGACAAATTTAACTCCTGCAAAAACTTTCCGCGCCCCCCGATTCAAGATTACACCTTGAAATCAGAAAACACGTGCCGGACCCTGATTGCTGAGGCAAATAGCCGAGGATTTTTTTCAAAAACGGTGGATGCTACAAAATCAATGTTCTCTGAACTTTTTGAATCCGAAGCAGAGGAAAAGATCAGGACTCATCAAGAAAAAAAAATAGAGCAATGGAAAAAAAAAGATGAACCCAGGGTCGAAAACATGAAATCCGCCTCTGAACTTTATCAATATTTTTCATGCAATCTCAAAGATTCCAGGGAAAGGTATTGCAATTTTCGAGACGAATTTATGCCGTATGTCTATTACCTGGAAAGCGTCACCGGGATTCCATTCCAATTTTCTGCATGTTTAGGATACAAAGAAACCTCCTTCAGGGATATCGCCGTCTACGATCCGAAAAAAGATAAATACAAAGAAAATCCACTCAAATCTCCGGCAAATGCAAAGGGGAGATTTCAGATTAAACCCGAAGCCGTTGGGGACGTCATGGAAGCGGTGCTGTCGAAAGATCATGACAGCCTCATTGCTTCAGCCACCGAAAAATTAGAGCAGTTAAAAAACAAATAAACAAAAAACATGCAAGAAATCAGCAATGCAGAGGCGTATTTGCGGGCACTCAAGCGGAATAAGTGGATAGCGGAGCTATCACAAAACTACTGGTCTTCTGCCAGTAAAGAACAAACCCTGGACGCCCAAGTGAAAAAAATAAACGATGAAATCAAAAAGCCTCTCTCCGCCATCAACAACAAAATCAGTAAAATACAGGCCGAAAAGACGGCCCTGATCAAAGGACTTCCTGCGGGGATCTACGCCAAATTTCAACAAAACCCATCAAAATTCAAACCGACAGGTCTAAAGCCAGAAGTCCGTAAAAATTTTCAGAAA
>JAIXVT010000344.1 GCA_027482725.1 Pseudomonadota bacterium
CTGCACTCACAAAAATAGAGCACACCGGGTAACGTGATCGATCTTCTCTTTTGACCGAGTTAAAGATTTGTTTTTTTAGTTTTTTAAAGCAGGTTTCAAAGCCCGAATAAAGTGACGCAAATCGATAAGGCGTTACCGAAGATGCTCCCTCGATAACAATTGTTTTGGTTTCAGAAAGTTTTTTCCAGGATAGGGAAGAGATTTGATTGTCGAGCGCGTTCTCCGCGCTCCCGCCTAAACACGGATTAATGCGTCTTGCTTGATAGATCTGCATAGCGGATCTCAACTCGGGAACACAGCGCTGGGTGCTGTGAGCATTAAGCGAGTTTAATGCACAAATCAGGGAAATAATGAGTCGCACCGAGAACGTATTTATCAGGTTGTGAGTGGCGTGAACACATAATAATGCACCGCGTTGTGATGTTTTTAGTTTTAAATCTGATAAAGGATCAAGTTTAATCTTGAACGCACCGATACAAAATCATGACGCTACAGTTGTCCATGATTTTGAGTGGTTTGGTTTTTAGTTCAGTACCGAGCAATGCCGAAACGTTTCATTACATTGCTCTTGGAGATTCGATTACCGCAGGGTTTTTGGGCTATACCCAGGTTCGGCGTGATGATCCGATTCAAACTTTTTCTCTGAATCAAAAATCAAAACTTACGGATGGATTTGAAGAGCCTCCGCCTCCACACTCGCTTCTTGGTCTTCGTTACGCAAGAATCCTTGAGAGTAAAAAGCGATGGTCCTATGCGTCCGGTCGGAATTCCTACGGCGTATCGTCACGACTCTTTGATTGGCTTTCGGATCATGAACAAAACTTGTCTTTGTTAAGAATCCACAATATGGCCGAGAGTGGGGCGCTCAGCAATCGGATGCCGGCTCAGGCCCGTAAAGCTATGTCGCAAATTCCCCGAAGAGAACGATCAAAAATTAAGCTCATCACGATTTTTTTTGGCTCTAACGACGCCTGTGAGGCCCTTGATCCGTTTACCGGGTTAGATGTTATTCAAAGTTCGTTTCGTCGAACGTTTGATGAACTTGCCACTCAAATCACCGTAAAAACCCCGGTGTTGGTGTCTTCCATTCCTAATATCCCTATGCTTAATGAATCATCGGTTCTAAACCATCGTGCATTTTTAGGGATGTCGTGTCGCGATATTCGTAGGATTGTTAATTTTTGCAAGCCCATGTTCAATATTTCATCTGCGAACGAACAGGCACAGGCATACGAACGCGTCCAGCAAATCAACGCCACGATAGAAACTGAAATTCTCAGTGCCCGGAAAAAATATCCTCAATTGGATCTCGTTTATTCGCGCTCTGTTTACGATTATCCGATTACCGGTGGATTTTTAGCTGCCGATTGTTTTCACCCGGGGAAACGTGGCCAGCCAAAAATCGCAGAAATTTTATGGGCGGATCAGCCTTGGTATAAAAATCAAACAGATTGGACTCCGGCTTTAGCCACGTATCCTTAAGGTTTGTTACGCAGAGGACAGACTACTGCTGGTTACCCGATTTTAGAACCGCTTCCCCAAACTCGTAGCTCAAGGTTGATTCGAGTGACCCTCCAAAGTAACTCCGCAACCTACAATTCCTCCGGTACCTAGTAACATCATGATTCCTATTTGTTTTTTCATGAGCTGAAGGTATTTCTAAATACGGACGCGAGTAAATTGATATCATTTAATTATTTTCTGGTGTTTTTGTTCAAAGTTTATAACTGAGTTTCAGCACTGCTTCCCCGTAGGCGGCAATACGGTTGTATTCAAACAATGCCCTGAGGTGAGTCTCCGGCTGGTCCTTACGGTAGCCGTGAGCGGCTAAAAACTTTGCGACACTAAAGATTGCGTCACGTCCTGTGAATAAATCTGCGAGTTGAGCAGGGTCTGCAGCATCACTAAACTGTAAATAACTCGTCGGAATGAACTGGGGCCAGCCAATGGCACCTGCAACAGATCCCTTAAGGGCAAATACATCTACGCCGCGACGCTGCATCTCATCCAGCGCCGCAAGTTGTTCGTCAGCCCATTTCGCCTTCGATTCGCAACGGTCGGCGATTTTTTTTCCGACATCAAAGGAAATCCCGGGTTTAATTTCACCTGCGCGCGCCAATAGAAATCGACAATGATTGGGATAGCGCGCTGTAGATAGTACGAAATAACTGTATACCACAGGGTACTTTCCCAAGTATTTTCCCAGTTGTGTCTCCACCCAAAGCAAACTTGCGATTACTCGGGCATCGACATGGTGACGCTGTTCAGCAAGCGGGAGTGATTTTGAGTAGGCTTTCATGAACTCACGCGTTTTGGTGATGGCGCGGTCAGTGATGGAGATTTTATAATCACTTGAGCTTAAAAAATTAAGAACGCTGTATTCGAGTACCTTAAGGTCAATTACGCCTGAATTTACCCATTGGTCTAGTTGGGAGAGAAACTGGGGTGAAAATTTTTGAGTAGGACGCCACTGCTGGTAGTGTTCTTGAAGTGAGAGAGGTGAAGCAGGAATGACGAAGGGGCGATCTTCGGTTTTTTGAGCAGACGAGCAACCCTCAAAGCCGAATAAAAAAAGGATACTTACGATAAGCGTGGGAAAAAAGCGTTTCTGAAAATTTTTCATCCGTCCCTTAGGCTACAAAAAAAAGGGGAACCCCGAAAGGAGTTCCCCCGAATGATTTTCTCGATAAACGTTATTCTATCTCAGCAAAAACCACATCAAGCCATAAAGCGCGAAAGAAAGAAGGATGCCGAAATGGACGGTTTGTCCAATCTTAGCCATAACACCCATTTTCCCTTTCATTGCATTCCATTGGATCGCTCCGACCAAAATACTGAATGCAACCCAGTAGGTACTTACGCTTTTTTCAGGATTGATGGCCAAAGGCAATCGCGAAGCTGCTCCCATAAAAAACAACATCGGCAGAGAATAAAGCGTGTTGGTTCGTGAAGCGATGGCCGCGCGGGCGGCTAAATCGGCAACGCCAGCGATTGCAGGTTTTCCTTGAGCCACTTGAGTGGCATTTTCAATAACGACTTTCTGATTAGGCCAAATGATGAGCCACACGTTCAAAAACATCAACGTTCCGATAATCCCACCTGTTAGGATTTTTACCGACCACTCTGATTCAATCGGAATCTGAAGCGCAAACATTTTGTGAAAAATTAAAAACCAGCCTGTTAAAAAGGTGAACATTGCGCCCCAACGAAACCAAAACAGCGTCCGTGGAAAAAGTTTTTGTTGTACCCCCGATTTTGTCGCGGCATCAGCTTCTGCCATGAAAGGGGTCTGGGAAAAATTAAAATAGTAGAGATGCCCAATCCACATGATTCCAAAGATGTAATGCAACCAACGTAAGAAAAATTCACCGATAATGACGCCATTTTCCATGTTTAGCTCCTTGCAGTTGTTTTTTATGAGGCTACCACAGAATGCGGATAAATCTTTCCGGATTTACGCCTTGGGTTTGAGTTTTTTCTGAAACTCAGCAAAAAAATCCATGACTGCGCGTTCGTGAGCGTCTTGCGCCTCTTTTGATTTAAACTCAGGTGTGGATGAATAGTCTTGTTCAACCACCAGCTCCGGCGGCAAGTCGGCGAGGAATCGAGAGGGGTTTTGGGGGATCGTTTTTCCATAGCGAATTCTTTGCTTACAACGCGTTAAAATTAAATCCGTTTTGGCTCGCGTTACGCCCACATAAAAAAGACGTCGTTCTTCGCTCAGGTCTCCCGCTTCGTCTATGGTGCGTTGATGGGGGATTCTCCCGTCTTCGAGTCCTACCAAGAACACGACCGGGAATTCGAGCCCCTTAGCCGCATGTAGGGTCATTAACGTCACTTCGTCTGTGTCTTTTTCCTTTTCTTCTCGATCTCCGAGACTCAACGTGCCTAAATACTCGGCAAAAAACTCAAGCCCATTTTGGGGTGCCGTTGCCGAGCTTTCAAACATCCCGATCGCGTGGGCCAACTCCTCCACGCTTTCCCATTTGCGTTGGGCTTTAGCCACATCATCGGCTTCGTCGCTCTCGATCCCTTTTTTGATTTCAAATTGATTTAAGCTGTCGCGTGCAATCGCAGTCACGGCTTGCCGGAATTCCTCATCGGTCAAAAAATCTGCGCGGTTTATCGTTTCCAACCGAGACCGAATCGACAGTGTGGATTGGTGGAGTCTATTCAGTTTTTCCCCGTAATCCGGTAATAAGCTAAACCACGAGCATTCTTTTGCTAACGCGGTCTCAGCGATTTCCCCAAAAGTCTTTTTCCCCACTCCGCGCGCCGGCCAATTAATGATCCTGCGGAGGCTAAGATCATCCGACGTTTTGATCACGATTCTCCAATACGCCAGAGTGTCTTTTACCTCTTTTCGATCCAAAAAGCTGAGGCCTCCCACCAAACGATAGGGAATAAGGTGGCCTCGCAAAACTTCCTCAAAAAGTCGGCTTTGAGCGTTGCTTCGATAAAGAATGGCAAAATCATTCCACCGGAATTGTCGGTCGGTCTTGATCCGTTCCAAGGTTTCGACCACATGCGTCGCCTCAGCACGATCATCTTCGACAGCAATTAAATGGATGGGGTTTCCGTCGCCTTTTTGTGACCACAAGCTTTTATCAAATCTTTTTTCGTTTTTTTGAATCACGGAGTTTGCGGCTTTTAAGATCGAATTGGTGCTCCGGTAGTTTTGATCCAAAATCAGTGTTTTCGTTCCGGGAAAATGATGATGAAACTCTAAGATATGGTTCGGATCGGCACCACGCCAGCCATAGATGGATTGATCGTCATCACCCACGACACAAATGTTTTGTGATTTTTCCGTGAGTGCTTTCAGTAATCTAAACTGCGCCGGGTTGGTGTCCTGGTATTCATCCACCAAAATGTAGCGGTACCGGTGGTTCAGTGTTGCGCGCGTTTCCACATCTGTTTCTAATAATGTCACCGCGTGGATCAACAGGTCGTCAAAGTCCATAGCGTCCAGTTGTTGCAGGCGTTCCCGATACCGGGGATAAACACTGGAGAGCGCAATAGAGTAGTCGTCGTACGCGACTTTAGGTCCCTTGACGGTATCAAAAAACTTTTGGGCGTTTTCGTCGTTCATCATTTTGTTTTTGGCTTGGCCAATCTGAAACAAAATCCACGATGGATCAAACTTTCGGTCATCAATGCGAATGGATTTTAAAATCTCTCGAACAATAGACTCCTGATCTCCGGGATCAAGAATGGTGAAATTTTTTGTAAACCCAATTTTTGGCGCGAATTCCCGCAAAATCCTAACGCACAAACTGTGAAACGTGCACACCGTTAGTCCATGAAGCGCAAGCGAGCCCACCGATTCTTTCAGAAGAGATTTTACCCGGTCTTTAAGCTCACTGGCCGCTTTGTTGGTAAACGAAAGTCCAAGAACTTGAGAGGGCAAAACGCTTTTTTCCGCAATCAGATAAGCAATCCGGTGGGTCATGGTGCTGGTCTTGCCACTCCCAGCTCCTGCTAAAATCAATAACGGCCCCTGGCCAAATGTGGCAGCTTCCCGCTGTTTGGCGTTTAACCGGTTCAAGTTGATTTTTTTTGTTGGAATTTTCCCCAAGCCCATGAGCAATTTAAAACCTAAATCGATCCTTCACAATTGACCAGAGGAGTGCGAACTTTTATGCGTGAAAAACTACCATGACCTCATGCAAAGTTTGTTGGACCACGGAGTAAAAAAGTCGGATCGCACGGGAACGGGGACTCTTAGCCTTTTTGGGGGTCAACTGAGGTTTAACCTGAGCGAAGGATTTCCCCTGATTACCACGAAAAAAGTTCACCTCAAGTCGATTCTTCATGAGCTCCTTTGGTTTATTCGCGGTGAAACCAATGTTAAATCGTTGAGAGACGTTGGCGTCAGCATCTGGGACGAATGGGCAAATGAGAGTGGAGATCTTGGGCCCGTTTACGGGGCCCAGTGGCGGGCGTGGAAAACCTCGGACGGGAAAAGTGTTGATCAGCTTTCTCAAGTCATCGATCAAATCAAAAAAAATCCTGATTCGCGTCGGCTGATTGTGAGCGCGTGGAATGTGGGTGAAATCGAAAAAATGGCATTAGCCCCTTGCCATGCCTTTTTCCAGTTTTATGTCGCGGACGGAAAACTCTCGTGTCAGCTCTACCAGCGCTCGGCAGATATTTTTTTAGGTGTTCCCTTTAATATCGCAAGTTACGCTTTGCTGACGCTGATGGTCGCGCAAGTGACGGGATTAAAGCCGGGAGACTTTGTGCATACATTCGGGGACGTGCACCTCTACCTCAATCATATTGAACAGGCAAGATTACAACTCTCCCGAGAACCCCGCGCCTTGCCTCAAATGACCCTGAATTCCGAGGTAAAATCTATTTTTGATTTTAGATATGAAGATTTTACGCTGACCGGTTACGATCCTCACCCCGCAATCAAAGCGCCCGTGGCGGTGTAATCCTGTGCAACAGAATCTTGTGAATGTGAAACAGCCGAATCATGTAAAAATTGTTCTTATTGCGGGGGTGAGTAAGTCTGGTGTGATTGGCGACGCTGGCAGTATTCCTTGGAACGTTCCTGATGATCTCAAGTTTTTTCGTGCCCAAACCCTTGGGCATACGGTGCTTATGGGCCGAAAAACTTTTGAGTCATTAGGGCGTCCACTGCCCAAGCGTAACAATTGGGTGTTGTCACGATCGTCTCGTCCTGATGGTCTTGATCCCAGTGTAGATTGGTTTTGTACCGTTGATGATGTGATGAAGTCGATTCATGCTTTATCCGAATCCTCTACGCTTTTCGTGATTGGAGGGTCGGAAATATACTCGCTTTTCTTGGCCTTTGCGGATGAGGTGCTTCTTACTCACATCCCCATTCAGGCCCAAGGAAAGGTGGTTTTTCCGGGCTATTCTGATGGAGTATGGGAATGGCCAGGCTTTAAAGAGGTCAAGACCATGTCGATTGGTCAAGAACCCACTCTCGGGTTACCTCTTCTCGTCTCTTGCTATCATCGGTCAATGATGATTGAATAAAAAAACAAAATTTATTTAAAATAAATTTGCCAAGATTTATTAAATGTGATTAGTTGATCTCGCTTTCGAGAGCGAATTGAAACGAGTTATGCGAAACGAAGCGAGCAGTCGATTTGAAAACGACAGCATTAAAAAAAACAGTATTAAAGAAAACAATAAACTTAGAACCTACGGGCTTGCGGATAAACCAAGTAAGGATGTCTTGAGTTCCCGTGATAAAGCCGTGGAGAAAACACAGGAAAGAGAGAGAATCATGATCACTGAGAAAACAGAAACAACTAAGCCAAAGCGTGGACGTCCCAAAGGAAAATCAAACGATAAGCGCTCCTTTGGCCCTTTGGGTGATCTCATCCGTAAAAAAAGACTAGACCGAAACTTAGGGCTTTCAGATGTAGCTAAAGCCGTAAAGTGTAGTGTTCAGTTTATTTCTAATATCGAGCATGGCCGCGCGCCTTTGCCTTGGGATAAAGCTCAACGACTGTCCGGATATTTGGATATCCCGATGGAGGACTTGCAATCTGCCAATTTATCAATCCGTGCAGACTTCCAGAGTTTTGTGGCGACGTCTCGGGGTAAAAAGGTGAGCAAAGATAAAACCGTACTAGCGAACGTGAAGGACGCCAGTTTGGTTTTGGCCAAGTCGCAAACCGACTCGACGATTGCCGATTTGATGAGAATTTTTCAGTCGGCATCACCCACAGCGAGGAAAAAGATTTTGGTTGAGGCCAAAAAGATTGCCGAAACTTATCCGGTATAATTGTGTAAAGTGCCCCGGGGTGATGCCTGTGAAATCAGGCGCCCTGGGGCTTTTTTTATCTAAAATTCGTTGAGTGGGTTCTTTGTGAGTGATTTTATTCCTCTTGATCCGAAAAATACAGATCCTAAACGTGTCGCAAGGGAGCGCGCTAAAGCGCGCGATCTTCGCCAAACCACGTGGTGGAAGCAAAAGATTGCTCGCGGGGTCTGTGAATATTGCTCAAAAAAATATAAACCTAACCAGTTAACGATGGATCATGTGGTCCCCGTTGCGCGTGGCGGTGAAAGCGTAAAGTCTAACCTCGTTGCAGCGTGCA
>JAIXVT010000243.1 GCA_027482725.1 Pseudomonadota bacterium
TAAACGGCTATAAAGACCATGCCGTGATCAAGCTCGCATTGATGGCTGTTAAGTTAGGTCGCAAGTGTTTGATCGTGGTTGAGAAGCTCACCGAAGTTTATCAGATCATTCAAGTGGCTAAAGAAATGGGAGTACGTCCTTTAATTGGAATGCGCTCAAAACTCAGCACTAAAGGCTCCGGAAAATGGGAATCTTCGGGCGGCGAACTTGCCAAGTTTGGACTCACCACACCCGAGCTTTTGGCGGCGATTGAATTCTTAAAAACTGAGGGCTATGCCGACTGCTTTAAGTTGCTGCACTTTCACGTCGGTTCTCAGGTGACCAACATTCGCACCATTCGTGATGCCGTAAAAGAAGCAACACGCATTTACGCACAACTTGTAAAAATGGGGTGTTCGTCGCTTCAGTACTTAGATGTGGGTGGCGGTTTGGGCGTCGATTACGATGGGTCTCACACCGACTTTGACAGCTCAATGAACTACTCTCTCCAAGAGTACTGTTCAGACGTGGTGTATTCCATCCAAGAAATCTGTAAAGATGAAAACGTCTCTGAGCCTATTATTGTAACCGAAAGTGGTCGTGCCGTAGCGGCTCACCATTCGGTGTTAATTGTGAATATTTTTGGGAGCATTGAAAACGGAGATTCTCCGCTCAAGCTTGCGGAAGACCCGAACGAGCACATGATCGTTAAAGACTTGCGCGAAACCTTAGCGGGCATGACCGCAAAAAATATGATGGAAGCGTTAAACGACGCCATCGTGCGCAAAGAAGAGGCGCTCCAGATGTTCCGTCACGGCGTGGTCAAACTTCAAGACCGGGCCAAAGTGGAATACCTTTTCTGGCAAATTTGTCGCAAACTTTACTCCGCAACGCATTACATGCGCTACATTCCCGAAGAAGTCGAGCGCGTGGGCAAAATGCTTGCCGATCAGTACTTGTGCAATTTCTCTATTTTTCAATCCATGCCAGATCACTGGGCTATTCAGCAGCTATTCCCGATTATGCCTATTCACCGTTTGGATGAAGAACCCTCACGGGATGCGACGTTGGTGGATATCACCTGTGACAGCGACGGAAAAGTTTCTAAGTTTATTGACCTCCGCGATGTAAAAGAGACCATCAAGTTGCATGCCCTTAAAGAGGGCGAACCGTATTATGTGGGGCTATTCATGACCGGAGCCTACCAAGACATCATGGGGGATTTGCACAACCTGTTTGGGAAAGTAAACGAAGTGCACGTGTTTTTGGATGAGACAGAGCCCGGCGGATACTACATCGAAGAAGTGATCCCAGGAAACACGATAGCGAGCGTGCTTTCGTGGATTCAATATGTCCCTGCGCATCTAGAAAAAGAAGTGAAAGACATGATTGATCGCAAGGTGCGCGAAGGCGTGATTAAACCCCGTGAGGGCGTAGAGTTTCAAAACTTTTACGAAAGTGTGCTCCGGGGTTACACCTATATCGACTCACGGGTTCCCGTATCTGCCCGTGGGGTAGATCTCATCGACCAATCTGCACCCACCGGAACACAGGAGTTTTTGCAATGAACATCTTGAACCAAGGTTTTGATCACGTTGAGTTTTATGTTGGACAAATTGAACCCCATGAAACGATGTGGCAAAAGCTTGGGTTCGAGCGAATTGGTACCGCCGAGTATCCCGCATTAGGAAAACGATCAGCCGTTTGGGCACAAGGCAGAGTCCGTGTCGTGCTTACCCAATTCAACGCGACCGGAGCTCAGCAACCGGGAGCGATGTTTCACAACGCTCATGGCGATGGGATAGGGGTAATCGCCGTAGAGGTAGATGACGCCGCGGCAGCTTATCAAGAAACCGTTTCGCGCGGGGCGATCTCTGCACTTGCGCCCGTGACCAAAACAACCCTTGCTGGAGCTGTCACCGTTGCAGAAATTTTTACTCCAAGCGATTTGCGTTACCGGTTTGTTTCGCGTCAAGGTACAGCGTTTGTTCCCGGGCTTGCAGTAGCGCGTCTAGAGAGCCCATCGCCTACGGGACTCGTGCAAATTGATCACCTTACCAACAACATCAACATGGGCGAATTCGACACTTGGGTATCGTACTACAAGCGCGTTTTTGATTTTGTCGTAGCCCGCACGTTTAATATTAAAACGGGTAAAACCGGGTTAAAGTCAGACGTTGTCCAGTCCCGTTGTGGTCGCATTAAAGTACCCATCAACGAAGCGACAGAAAAAGAATCTCAAGTGCAGGAGTTTTGTGATCGCTTTAAAGGGGCAGGGGTTCAGCACCTTGCGTTTTTGACAAAAGATTTGGTCAACGGGTTACAGCAATACCGTGCTCAAGGGTTTAAATTTTTATCGGTGCCCTCAACCTATTACGACGTTGTGCCCACCCGTGTTCCCGGAGTGACCGAAGATTTAAAGTTACTTGAAAAACTGGGCATTTTGTTGGACGGCGAAGGCGGCGGTTACTTGATGCAAATTTTTACAGCCGAACTCATTGGTCCATTCTTTTGTGAGTTTATTCAGCGCAAAGGGAACAACGGCTTTGGCGAGGGGAATTTTCGCGCCTTATTTGAAGCGATTGAGCGTGACCAAGTGCAACGCGGGGTATTAGCCTAAGCTCCTATGTTAAAAAATGGGGTAAGTGTAGACGTCGTTACACGGCGACAAAATTTGATTCGTGATCTGGGACCCGATGCAGATCAGACCTTAGTTATTTTTCATTCAGGTGCGCCCAAGCTCCGCACGCGGACCATGTTTTATCCGTTCAGGCCCGAGGCTAATTTTTATTACCTTACCGAATGCGCTCAGTCCGATGTGATCTTGGTGATGTTTGAAGGAAAATCCCATTTGTTTTTGCCTCCGGTTGTCGAAGAAAAAGTCATTTGGGACGGAGAGCATCACGGCCCCGAGCACGCGCAGTCGGTGTACCAATGTGATGAGGGGCATGATCGGAAGAGTTTTGGTGAATGGATTAAAAGTGCCATGCACCGGGCAAGCCGTGTAGCTTGGGATTGGCAAAGCCATACCGATTTGACTCTCGAAATTCAATCGGCATTAAGGCAAGCCAATGTGTCGCGGGGCACAGGCCAGTATGGGTTACGCACGTTAATTGATCCCACACCCCTAGTGGCTCGGCTACGAAAACAAAAATCTCCGTTTGAAATTGAGATCATGCGGAAAGCCGCACAAGCCACGGTTGCTGCGCATCGGCAAGCGTTGATAGCTGCTATCTCAGGCCGTACCGAAAAACAACTTGAGGGTGATTTTTTTCGTTCGGGACTAGAGCATGGTGCCACCGGTTGGGCTTACGATCCTATTATTGCAAGCGGGCATTCAGCCACCGTGTTGCATTATCACGACAACAATCAAGTTTTGCGTGATGGTGATTTGGTGTTGATTGATGCGGCATTTGAACTTGATCACTGGTGCTCAGATGTGACATCCACGTTTCCGGTATCGGGAAAGTTTACCGAAGCTCAACGTGTAGTGTACGAGGCGTTGCTCGAGATCAATAAAAAATGCCAGGCCTTTGTAATGCCTGAAAAATCGTATCTTGATGTACACGACTACGCGGTCGGACTTACCATTGATGCACTCGTCGATCTTGGGGAGCTTACGGGCAGTCGTGACGAAATTAAGGAAAAAGGATTGTTTCGACCCTATTTCCCGCACGGCGTTGGCCATTATCTGGGACTAGAGGTACACGATGTGGGTCTGTATTCTTCGGCTGCAGGACGGGAGCCCTTAGGGGAAAACGCAGTGATCACGATTGAGCCGGGTTTGTATTTTCGGGATTCTAGCTCTCGCTTTTATGGGATTGGCGTTCGTGTCGAAGACGACGTGAGGATCACACCTCAAGGTGCAGATTGTTTGTCGCAAGGGTTACCGCGCACGGTAAAAGACATCGAAGCTTATTGCCGGAACAGATAAATCATTTTTTTAAATTTTGGAGTAAAGCTGTGAAAAATTCTTTAGGCCCTGCACCTGTTCAACGTGTTCAACTTGGGCCTTTTTTTATCGATCATCCGTTCGTCCTTGCCCCAATGGCCGGTATTACCAATTCGCCGTTCCGAAGGCTCATGCGGGAGCATGGCAGCGCATTGGTGGTGTCCGAGCTGGTGAGTGCTAACGGGATTGAATACGCGTCGGCCCGAACGATGGACTTATTGAAGTTTCATGAAACCGAGCGTCCGGTGGGTCTTCAGATTTTTGGCGAAGACACTGAAAATTTAGTTAAAGCTTGTCAAGTTGTGGAGCGCTTGAAGGCAGATTTTGTCGATCTCAATCTCGGGTGCCCGGTGCCTAAAGTGGTAAAGCGTGGTGCGGGGTCAGCGATGTGCCGCAATCCGCCCGAGCTTTATAAAATTTTAAAAGCCATGATTGCATCCGTAAAAATCCCCGTGACGATTAAAATCAGAACGGGGTGGGATGCCGAATCCCGTAATGCCCTTGAAGTGGTGCGTGTTGCTCAAGATGCCGGGGTGGCATGGGTCGTGATCCACGGACGCACTCGTGCACAAGGTTATAGTGGCGATGCGGATTGGGATTTTATAGGGGATATTAAGGCAAAATCGATGATTCCTATTATTGGCAACGGAGATGTGAATACTCCTGAAACTGCGGTTCGTCGTGTGCGCGAGACGGGCGTTGATGCGGTATGGATTGGACGCACCGCTTTGAGGAACCCATTTATTTTTGAACAGTCCCGCGACCTCTGGGCCGGACGGCCCCAGCCGGTGATTACCGCCGAGCGATTTTTAAATTTGTTGTCCACACAACGCAGGTACTTGGCCGAGTCGTTTGATGAAAAAGGAGCAATTCTGCACGCGCGAAAATTTTTAGCGTGGTATTCGTCGGGGTATCCGGGGTGTCATGAGTTTCGGCGTCGCGTGTTTCAGATTCCAGACGGTGAGACGCTGTGGGCAGATGCGATCGGATTTTTTAGCCGGTCGTTAGAGAACCGGGACTTGTCGTTTTTGGCGGAGCCGTTCTTAATGGGCGGGCATGGTTAAGACTTTTACCACATCAATAGACTTATATCGCCCCGAAGAGTCGGAGATAGATTTTTGGTTTGAGCTACTTTTTAAAGCCTGAGGTCTCGGGTTGTTTGTACATCTACTCTTTCCGCCCCGTGCTCCGGGGACATCTTCGATAAGACATTTCGGATGTTTCGGGATTTTAAAATTAAAGTTCAAAAACTCAGACAGCCGTGCTGCGCACGGAACTCGTTTTTGCGATTCCACATTGCGCCACGAATCGAGCTACCTTTGTTTAAATCTCGCCCCGCGCTCCGGGAACTTTTTAGTCGCGCGGATGCGAGATTTAAACA
>JAIXVT010000261.1 GCA_027482725.1 Pseudomonadota bacterium
CCACTTGATGAATAAATGGCGCGCTATCGCCTAAAAGATAACTCTCAAAAGCGGAACTTAATTCAAAATAGGAAACAAGATAATATTGAATCAGGTTGAGCGTAGAAATTCCACTGACGTGGGGTATTTTAAGTGGTTCGCTTGTGGTCGAGCAGGGTGTAGAAATAATTTGAGAAAACATTTTTTCTTCAAAACCTAACGTCAGTTTGGGGGCGGTTTTAACTATCTCTTTTGCTAGAGTTTCCGCAATCTTTAGGCTTGTCGGTAAAACGATCTTTTCGAGGTACAGGCACTCGAAGGCGGTCTCTGCCGAAGTGGTTTTTACAACGTTACTCCCCACAAGATATTCAGATCCAAAAACAAGGTTTGAACTCAACTTACGAAAGTTTTCAAATTCTAAATCCTCCATCAGCCCTTTGGGTTTTTTAGAGTGATTCGCAATGTCGTGCTCAAAGTTTCCAAAAGGCTGAGAATTAACGAGATTAACGGCTTTCGGATCAAATAGTCGCAGATTGATTCTGGCATTAATGACATCAAGGTGGGTTTTGATCACGGATAAAATTTTAGCGTTTTTGGACGTCATCACCCCTAATAGGGATTGAATACGAGCATCTAAGACTTCTTGGGCGCTTAAATTGATTTCGACATCAAAAGCACCTGCGTTGTGTGTTGGGATATCTACATGCTTTGATCGGATTGACCATAAGGATCCCGGAGATTCGGTCTTTGGGACCATTTGCTCTGCTTTAATGATTTGGTCTTTGATCCCCGTTTCTAAGATGCTAACGAAACTTTTTTTGGTTTTTCCCTTGTCATCTTTAGTGGAATAAATCTCTTCGCGGGAGTTATAAAGCGAATTCAAAGATAAAGCACTAACCCTCAACGACCGATGAGGTCGTGTAGAAGAGTGCCAAAAAGACGAGTACAGTGACTGAGCTGTAGTATTTCTTAAGTTACCGAACCCCTTTTTTCCTGGGGATATACCACGGAGCTCGGCGGTTTCAAAAATATGCAGTCTTGTGGACTTATTTGGGCCAAAGCCTTGCGCAGATTCTAAAAGGAATTCGACCGGGAGCAAACACTTCAACGCAGCAAAATAGACCCAAGTTTGAAAGGCTTTTGAATGGACGCGGTCGGGGTCTGGGAGTTTGGTACCCAATCCGACAGCGTTTGCGGGATACTGTTTTTCAATGTCCTTCCGCAAGTCGACCAACAAGCCGGAAAGTCGTCGGTATTCATTACTTACCCCCACAATGTGGGAATAGTCGGCATGAGGAATAACGGTTTGATATTGGAGGTCGTCGTTTTGCCCTTTTCGGTTAAACCATGGAAATACGCCTTTATTTTTAGAGAATAGCTTGGTGGTCCCAATGAGGAGATTTTTTGAATCGGTGACAATTTTAATGAGTGCGAATTGTTCGGGGCGGTGCACGGGCTGAGCAAACAACGGCTCGGAGATAATCGTAAACCAAAAAAGTAGAAAAAAATTCTTTAAGGCAGTTTTTGGATAAAGCACAACCCTAGTATAAGCACAGGTCATACCACCGTGAAGCACCCGTCTTTTGATTCTGCTGGGGGTTTGATTATTTCGTTTTTAACATCTGACTAAAAATTAGGCACTTAAACCGCCGCAATTTATTAACCAACTTTTTTTGTTTTTTTATTCAAATTCTATTTACTTTTTTTAAAAGTGACTTACTCTCTGATGGCATGAAATCTTTATTTTGTTTGGTTGTTGGTGTGACCGTAATTAATGCTCAAGCTCAGATGGTTAGGGTTCCAGAGTTCAAAGCCCCAGAAAAAGTGGGTTCTGTGAAGCCTGTGCCACGTATTGAGCGAGCATCAGAAAGCGCAATAGCACGTGAATCTAAAATTATAACGAAAGCCCCAGTTTCTACCGGACCCAAAGCGGACGCTGCTGCGAAAATGACGACGACAGAGACCCAGGCCGTAAAGATGAGTGATGGAACATCGACTTCTGGTTCTGGCGTACAAGCAAACTACACAGTGAAGTCAGTTGCAAAAGATATCGCAAGTAAATTGGTAAAGTCCGAAGCGAAACCTCACTTTATGACCTATGCGACGACTTCCGGCAAGATCGAGCAGCTTGTATATGACCGCACTGGGCAGATGATCCCAGTAATTGATCCTAAGTCTTGCCCGATAACTTCGACCTATTCCGCTGCGGCAATGAGCAACCTCGCAAAAATCCAGACCAAAAGATACGAGGATCTTAGAGTTGCTCGTTTTACAACGACATCTGAGGCAATTAATTTAATGAACCGCTCGCTAGAGACTTCAGTGGTATCAATCTTGGGATACAGCGCTGAGTCTGCTCCTAAAATTGCTGAGCAACTCCGAACGGAATGCAAGATCTAGCTCTCATTAACTATAAAAATTACGGAAGCCAGCCTCAATGAGGCTGGCTTTTTTATTTCTTTATCTTGTGCTCACTACTTCCCATCAATCAGTGCTTTTAACCCCTCGGTTACCACCAGCGATGCCCAGGCTTCGTCGGCCTTGCGGAATGTCGAAATTAGGCGCTCAGTGGCTTCTTCTTTAGAAATATTCAATCGGCGCGACAACGACTTTGCCGCTGCCAAAATCGCCTCAAATTCCGGGCTTTTCATCAAATACGCCATTTCGTTAATTTTATTACGCGTTGTCGCCGCCTTAGTGGTCAGTAGGCTGGTGCTGAACGCCGACATCCATTCGGCACTGTCATCCGTAGGTTCGGGTTCGTAACGGGGGTCCGATTTGGGGGTGGGTTCAGCTTGCGGGAGCGCGCCGTCCAGGGGCTCCCAGGCTTGCAGTTGGGGTGAGCGCGTCAGGCCCACGGTTGCTGTGGGACGGCCGTAAATATCGGCCGAATACGCCGTAGATTGATCTGCTCTCGGCGATTCGAAAAAAGTATCGGTGCGTGGGTTGGGGCGAGCGGTAGGTTTAGACGGTGGTCGGTGGCGTTGCATGATGTCGATTCCTATGGTGTCGATTCCTGATGTCTAAAGGCGTTGTTGCGTGTCGTGGTTTTTTTGAGACCGGGTGTGGGTACGGCGCACAACCCGTCATGGATTTTGGTTATAATTGAACCGATCCCGGTTGTTAAGCGGTTTTTGGGACATGTCAAACAGAGCCGATTCGGGCTATGCTTAGGGGCATGAAACTGCAGGATTCCGCATCAAAAAACGCAAAAATTTCAACAAGGTCTCCGGACGCAACGCCGACGAATGAATTTTTGTTTCGGCACATCGCGCCATCTTCCGTTGAACAAGCGGAGATGTTGAGCGCTTTGGGTGTGGGGTCGCTCGGGGATTTGATGTCGCGTGTGGTACCAGAAGCGATTGCGGCGTCTCGCGCAAGTGATTTTGAGGTGACTGCCACCGAAGCAGAAGTGCTCGAGGACATGGCGCGGCTTGCGGAAAAGAATAAAGTTTATCGATCATTTTTGGGGCTTGGGTACCACGATACCGTTACGCCTCCCGTAATCCAGCGCACGATTTTTGAGAATCCCGGTTGGTACACGCAGTATACGCCGTATCAGGCCGAAATCGCACAGGGGCGGCTGGAAGCCCTATTAAACTTTCAGACGTTGACGATTGATTTAACGGGTCTCCCTGTGGCTAACGCGTCGTTGTTGGACGAAGGCACCGCGGTCGCCGAGGCGATGGCTATGGCACGGGTGGGTCTTACCGGACGCGGCGTGATTTTGGTTGACGAACACCTCCATGTGCAAAGCCGGGCGGTGCTTGAGACGCGTGCACGCGCCTTGGGGGTAAGGGTGGAAACCCTGGGAGCGGGCGAGGCGATGGGGGGGGTATCCCTTGATCCGTCCGTATTTGCGATTGTGATCCAGTATCCGGGCACCCAGGGTCTGGTGCGTGAACACCGCATTGCGGACTGGGTAACCCGCGCAAAAGCGGTCGGAGCACGCGTAATTTTTGCCGCAGACCCCTTGGCTTTGACGGTTCTAAAATCCCCCGGTGAATGGGGTGCGGATATTGCAGTCGGGTCATTTCAGCGTTTTGGCGTACCCCTTGGGTTTGGCGGGCCTCATGCGGCGTATTTAGCCTGTACGGAAGAGTTTAAACGATCAATGCCGGGAAGAATTGTGGGGGTGTCGCGCGATGCTGAAGGGCGACCGGCGATTCGTCTGGCGCTCCAAACTCGGGAGCAGCATATTCGGCGGGAAAAGGCGACCTCCAACATTTGCACGGCGCAAGTGTTGCTTGCGGTGATGGCGTCGATGTATGCCGTCTACCATGGCCCCGACGGGTTGCGTGCTATCGCTTTGCGGATTCATGGATTTGCCGAGCGCTTGCGGGCGGCTGCACAAGCCGCAGGTGTGGCCGTCGGTGACGGGACCCTTTTTGATACCGTGTGCTTTACCGCAGCGTCCCCGGACGAGCGCGAATCGTGGATTGCTCGGGGCTTAGGCGCAGGAATGAACTTTAGACGCGAGGGCGATTTGGGAATGGTGATTGCCCTGGACGAGTGCGTGCGTGAGCCTGAGTTTTTGCGCCTACTTGCTGCACTCGGGTGGGCCGATGTGGGGCCAAGGGGGGGCGGCGGATTTGGCGCAGCGGGGCGTACCACCCCGTACATGATGCACAAGGTTTTCCACCAGTATCGCTCAGAACACGCCATGCTCAGGTATATTGCGTCACTGGAGCGCAAAGACTTATCCCTAAATTTTTCCATGATTCCACTGGGATCTTGCACGATGA
>JAIXVT010000099.1 GCA_027482725.1 Pseudomonadota bacterium
ACGGTTGGGGAATGCGGGGAGCCTAGATGAACAAGTGCCACATCCAAGAGGGGGTCATTTTGGGCATAGATTACCGTGCTACAGGCTTTTTCTTGAGGGAGCGATCCCAAAAAGTCTCCAAAGATCCAGGTGTCATCGGTACAGGGAAGGTGGTGAGCCCGAGTCGGATTCACCTGTCGAATGCAGTGTCCTGCGGTCAAAATCAGGTGATCTCCCAAAGCGATGCCCGAGCAAAGGGCACGACGCTTTTGGGGAATGATCCAAGGCAAGGGGCGCGTAAGTTTTACGATCTGACGGGCAAGCCGTAGCGACTTCGGAGTCTGGGGAAAAAACTCTTGGATTTGATTTTCTCCGATGATGGACATCATGTCGGCAACGGCCAACACCGGAAACATTGCTACAGCAAAAAAAAGGAGTTCTCTGAAACCTAGCCTCATGTTTTGCCGCTCTCTCTTTCGGCAAAAATTAAATCAGGGCCCCGGAGCGTTGATCACCGTCGTGGTGAGGTCCGCTTCAGGGCGCCTGAGCTCTCATGTCTCTCTAGCCCTGACCCTCGTGTTGAGGGGTCATGTGCCGAGTGTTTTATTAAATCTAATTCATTGAGTCAACATTTAAATTAAATAAGTTTAATTTAGCGCTGGTGTTCTTTTTGTTTTCTATGTTGCGTTGTTTTCAGCAAAATCGGGGCATGAGACTCACGGATCTAGGTGTAGTTTTAGTTTTGGGTTTAACTTCGGTTTTTGTCCGCGCGGCCGAACAGGCTACACCGCGACCCAAACTGGTCGTTGCGATTTCGATTGATCAGTTTCGGCACGATTATTTGACCCGCTTTCAAAAACGTTTTTTATCTCCCCGGCAGCGGGGGTTCCGTTACTTGATGGAGTCCAACGCCGCTTTCTTGCGCGCCGATCATTTTATTCTGCAAAATATGACGGGTCCGGGTCACGCCAATCTCCTTACTGGTGCGTATCCTTACCGGCACGGGATTTCCCTGAATAACTGGTTTGATCGCTCAAAGCATAAAGAGCAGTACTGCGTCGAAGATGCCGAGGGTGCAACACTGGTTGGTGTTAACGGTGAAATTAAAGGAAAAGGCGCAAGCCCTAGATTTTTAAAGGCCAGCACCGTGGGCGACGAGCTTAAGCTGGCCTACAAAGAATCCAAGGTTGTTGGGCTTGCCCTAAAAGACCGTGCGGCGATTTTAATGACGGGTCATCTTGCGGATCAGGTGGTGTGGTTTGATGACAAAATGTGCGAGTGGGTGACCTCTCGTTATTACCTCAAAAAAGACCAGAAATTTCCGACGTGGGCGGATAGAAAAAAATTGACCTCGGGTTGCGATAAAGCCAAGCTTGCCACCCTTTGGGGTGTAGATGAGACCCTGAGTCTCGCCTTATCGGCTGTAAAATCCGAGAAATTGGGCAAAGACGAGATCCCGGATCTTTTGGTCGTCAGTATCTCCAGTCACGATTACTTAGGGCACAAACATGGTCCACAGAGTCCCGAGATGGAGGCCCTTACTCTTGGTGAGGACAAGTCTTTAAATCGTTTTATTCAGGGTCTGGAAAAAGAACTCGGTTCATTAAAAGATGTTGTCTTTGTCCTCTCGGCTGACCATGGAATAGCTCCCAGTCCTTCTGCTGTGGACTCGAGCCGTTTGCGCGCAGGAGTGGTGACGGAAAAAGAACTCCGGGAGGTGGTCGATAATGCTTTGGTTCGGGTTTGGGGGGGGGCTGAGTCCAAAGATGCTGTGCTGTACCTTGAAGAACTCGAAGTCAGTTTATCCGACGCCATGATCAAAAAGATTGAAACCCATCCGGATAAAAAGCGCGAATTCATCAAGACGCTTGAATCGTCACCCTGGATTGAAAAAGCTATTTGGCGTGACGACGTGCTTTTTGATCGTAAAGTACCGCCTGGAGAACTAGGGCAAATCGTGGACAAAACGATATCCCTTCAAAATAGTGAAATCATTTTGCTCCTCAAGCCGTACCTTTACCAAGGGGTGGAAGGGTCTGTAAATCACATGACCCTCCATTCTTACGATCGGATGGTTCCGTTGGTGATCAAAGGAGACCGGCTTAAGTTTTCTCCCCTGCCCAGTCCTGACGTTAAAGTCGCGGATTTGGCGCCAACATTGTCCCATCTCCTAGGAATAATTCCCCCATCTGCATCCGAAGGGCGTGTCATCCCGGTGCAATTTAGATAAGCTGAGGACTTATGAAGACTCCACTTTTAATCGTGACTTTACTGTTTGGTACTTTGTATTCGGGGGGTGCAGCTCGGGCTCTAGAATGCGCGTGGTTACCCCGAATCATGGATGTTTTCACAAAATATCACTACTCGATCAACGAACGAAGCCCTGAAGTCCGCCAACGTAATGTGAATTTGTTTTTGAAGTACATTGATGGGGGCAAGACCATTTTGTATCAGTCCGATTACGACCAGCTTTCAAAAAAACTCCGCGTGATGATTGATTTGCTCGATAGTAACCCCGATTGTGGGGTTCTGACTGAAGTCGGACAGTTGCTGATCAAGCGTGCCGAGGAAAACCAGCGGATCGTCAAGGAGATTGTCGACGCCAAAGACTTTAAACTCGACGAATCGGCGACGTATCAGTCTGACCCCAAAAAGCGTTCTTTTGCCAAAGACGAAAAAGAAAAGCGGGCTCAGTTAACAGCCGGGGTCCATACTCAGATCGCATCACTGATGGCGGGTGATGTGAAGTTTGATAAAGCAAAAACGCAGCTTTTGAAACGGTATGAACTCTTGGTAAAGCGAATGAAAGAGTTGACCAAAGCCAAGCTCACCGACATGGTCGCGGATTCTTTTGCTCATGCTCTGGATCCCCACTCGGATTACATGTCTCCAGAGACGCGAGACGAATTCAATATTTCGATGAATTTATCGCTTGAGGGGATTGGGGTTTCTTTGAGCAGTGAAGACGGTTTCACCACAGTCGAGGAAATCGTCCCCGGAGGAAGCGCTTACCGCGCAAACGCACTCAAGCCAAAAGACCGGATCACTAAAGTTGCTCAAGACGGAAAAGATTGGGAGTCAATTATCGACATGGACTTGAGTGATGTGGTGAAACGCATTCGAGGAAAAAAAGGAACAAAAGTACGTTTGAACGTGGTTCGGAAAAAGGGCGGGAACTCCGAGACTTTTGAAGTTACTTTAGTTCGAGACAAGGTAGACATGAAAGACCGCGCCGCAAAAGTCACTTACTTGGACAAAAAAGTGAACGGAATGGCAAAAAAAATCGCTGTTGTTGACTTACCTTCGTTTTACGGTGGGGGACAAGAAAAGAATTCCCGATCCTGTTATGAAGACATGCGTCAGATTGTCAAAGAGGCCGTGGGTAAAAAAGTGGACGGGATGATTTTAGACCTTTCACAAAATGGTGGGGGATTGCTCCAAGACGCGGTGAAGATAGCGGGTTTGTTTATTGAAAAGGGTCCCATTGTTGCGACTTTGGATTCCCGAAAGAATCGCGATATCCTGTCTGATGAAGATCCTGAAATCGTTTATAAGGGTCCACTGGTGGTGCTGACGTCCCGGCAAAGTGCATCCGCCTCGGAAATTTTTGCGGGCGCGATGAAAGATTATAAGCGGGCCTTGATCGTCGGTGGGGATAAAACTTTTGGTAAGGGTACGGTACAGGTGCTCAGTCCGCTTCCCGGTGAATTGGGTGCGATGAAGCTGACCACGTCGATGTTCTATTTGCCGGGTGGGAAGTCGACGCAGAATATTGGTGTTGCCGGAGATATCGCTCTGCCCTCTGTATTGGATGAAGACGACTTTGGCGAGGCATCCATGGATTACGCTCTTCCCCCCGCAACGACGCCGGTATTTTTGAACGAAAAACTGGCTCTCGGAGAAAAGCCACAATGGAAGCCTATTCCCCAGGGTTTGATTTCTAAGTTGCGAGAAGCGTCGTCAAAACGTGTCCCTATGATCAGTGATTTCAAGGACATCATGAAGGACAATGACGACTATAAGAAAAACGGTGGAATTGTTCGTGTCTCCCAGATCCTCAATCGGTCGGAGAAAGACAAAGTGAAGCGTAAAAAAATCAAGGAACGAGCATCGACATCCAAAGGCCGCCAGGAAATTTGGATGGAGAGTCCGTATATTCAAGAGTCCATTTCTATTATGGAGGATTGGATTAAACTTGATCCCGAAGTTGCACTCAGTCGCCACCGATAAAAACGGAGGACTTTTCATGAACAGTGTTCTCCAAATTCTTTTAAAACCCGCCGTGATTGTTGCGGCACTCGGATATTTTGTCGATATCTACGACCTTCTTCTCTTTAACATGGTGAGGGTGGAGAGCCTCCG
>JAIXVT010000033.1 GCA_027482725.1 Pseudomonadota bacterium
AAAGATTTTTTCGACTTCCTTGCTACTCAAAAAGATGATCAAGAATATTGGCTAGCACCCGGAAGCAATAAGCGTGTCTATAAGAAGGGCAACTTTACCGCAAAGGCAAAGAAAGCTAAAAACAGATGTGAGGATGCCATAAAAAAAGATGGTAATGAGTCAGCACGTTTACTTTGGAAAAGAATATTTGGCCGGCAATTCCCCAATAAAGAAGTCGTTGAGAAGTCTTTCTCTGAGCCAGTATTTAAGGACACAGAGGAGTTTATTGAAGATCGTTTTCCAATTAGTATTAAAGGATCGCTTTCAATTAATTGCCGCGTAGCTCAGGATGGGTTTCGTCCGGCACTACTGCGAAATCTTCCTATATTGAAATCTAAATATAGTCTTGAATTTTTTATTGAATCAACTTCTATTGAGGAACCTTTTGAAGTTTATTGGAAGGTACTTAATATTGGTAGTGAGGCTGAAAAGAGAAATATGGTTCGTGGTCAAATCGTGAAAGATGAAGGACGCGCAGTCCGCAAAGAGACAAGTACATTTAAAGGCGAGCATATTGTGGATGCTTATATTGTAAAAAATGGATTCGTAGTTGCTAGAGATACTATTCCTGTAAATATTGATGAGTTTTAGAAATGATTTTGAAAATCAACGACAATATCACATTTTGGCAGGAGTTCAATCCATTTGAGTTAGCAATGGAGCAGGATAATTCATTAGATTCTAAACGTCTCTTATCAAAAATGGGTTTTAATAAGGAGCGTATTTCAATTCAGGGTCGTTGGTTCGATGTACTTTCTCCAAGTGAGTTAATTCGTAAGCGTAATGTTAAAGACGGCTACTACCGAGTAATTTATATTCAAATTAATTGGAAAACTGGTGAGTATTATATCGGCAAAGCTAATCGACCGAAGTGGTCTGAGATTAAAAACTATCAGGGATCAGGATTAAAGTTTAGAAGTAAATTCAATAAATATAAGGATGAGTTTGTTCGATATTTTATTTCCGTTTGTGAAACAGCAGAAGAAACGGAAGAGCTTGAAGCTTCAATCGTCACAGAAGATTTGTTGTCTGATGAGAAATGTCTAAATCTTGTTGCAGGCGGTGGAGGTACGAGCAATCGGCCTTCTATTGCTGAATCAAGCAAGAAGAAGCGTGAATACATGAAGAAGCATCCAGAGCAATTCCAACCAATGCTTCAGGCTGCCAGAAAAGCCTTCCATTCGGGTGATACTTCAGCTCTTCGATCTCGTTCTCAAAGAATTAAAGAGGTCATGAACGATGAAAAGTATCGTGAAATGACAAGAGAGCGAATCACAAATTGGAAAAAGAACAATCCCGAGGAATATGCTGAAGCGAGAAGGAAAAATCACGAAAAGATAAAGTTTCCAGAAACTCAAGCGAAGAAACAGGAAAGTTTTAAAAAATGGGCAAAAGAGCATCCTGAAGAACATAAAGCTTGGCAGGAAAAGCTAATAAAGTCTCGAACAAGTCCAGAGGCGAATGAGAAACGAAAATTATCGCTGAAAAAATTTAAAAAGAATAATCCTGAATTAGCCCATGCAAATGCCATAAAAAGAGCGAAAGCTGCTGCTGCAAAATCGAGTAAATCCGTTTCAATGATAGATTTAAAAACAGGTAAAGTTTTGAAGGAATTTTCAAGTCTTCATGAAGCTGCGAGATATTTAGTAGAAGAAGGAATTGCAAAAAATACAAACTGCGTGTCATCAATTAGCAGCGTCTGTCTTCGTAAACCTTGTACGACTGGATATGGATACCGTAAAAAGGCTTATGGTTATGATTGGCGGTTTACTGAGGAATTATAGATAATGAATCACTCTACGAGTGATTCAAGATCATGTTTCCAGTAATAATTTGCTCCACCATCGAATGAGATGATTTCTTCATCTTGTTCAAGAGAATCAATGTATTCATCTTTAGCAATTCTCCAAGAAATCGGGTCTTGAGATTTGAGGATTTCTACAGTATCGAGTTTAAGCCAACCAACCACTGTTTCCTCTGGATAGCAGCCACGAATTGAGTCTTCAAAAGCTTCGTCAGTATCAATGGCCGAAAGTTCTTCTTGGAGAATGTGCTTGATGACCCAATCGGTTCCCCATTCGACTCCAACACCTTCAAGGTGGCGCATAAGATCATCTGAGTGACAGTGAGGGCATACGCCTTTAGGGGCCTTCACATAGCATCCGTAGCAGAACGGAGTTGTGCGATCAAAGGCAAGTTGTTCAAGTTTTTCTTGGATTTCATTTTTCATAATTAAGTCTCCTCGTTTCGGTTTTGTTTTCCCCGTTTGGGGCCTTTTCGCCCAAACCTGAAAGGCCCAATGGGAGAAAAAGTGCAGTGACCGAGAAGACCGTGTTCAGCCCTTCGGGGCAGACGGCATGACAGTAACGAAGTGGATGGCGTGATGGATGCGGATGAACACAATAGGGATTCGACAGGCACAAACGTCACATACGAAACGGAATTGGAGACGGCTCTTGAAATCCAAAATGAACAAATGCCTCAGCCAAACTATCTGCTCGGCAATGTCATTGCTTTAGGCCACTTTGATGCCTGAGATTCTATGATGAGATGTATCTGGGCTTTGCGAACTTGGAAAAGAATCCAAGGCAGCTTACCAGTAGCTACCGCAAGAATAGCCAAAGTAGCAGCGATAGTGATTAGTGATTTCATAAGTTTCTCCAGGTTTTTACTTTTCTTTTGCTTTCAAAATTATTGATCTCACCACACTTCTGATCCATGGCTTGCCAGAACGGGTGGGTATATTTTTGTTATTCAATTCATCAGCGATTGCCTGATTAGATTTGCCTGCATGGTGAAGCTTTACAATCTTTCGGAGAGCGATTTGCTCTTTTGGGTCTATTAGGAGCTTGCCGTCAAGGTAAGCGTAACCAAACGGAGTGGAGCCACCGCGCTTCGTTTGATTGTTATCAATCTTTTTAGCATTACCATTCGCTGGATTTCTTAGTGGAAAACCGTTCTTGGTAAGGGTTTCTCTAATGGTTGTTTTGGGTATTCCCGTACGCTCTTCTATATCGCGTAATGAGAGTCCTTCCTCGTAGAGTGGGGCACATTTCTCGATAATGCGTGTAGGTGTGCGAGGAGAAAGTTCAATAAAATCATGGGGCGGAAGGTGTTCTCCTATCCATTGGGTACGACCACCAAATTCTAGGAATCGAACCCGGCCGCATCCGCGGTCGGGTTGATAACTCAACGAGTGTCTTCAGCAATTTAAACGGGTCTGAGCGGGTTTTGCGCCTGCTTGGGCGGCGCCTACATTTCTTGAACTGCCCCGGGATGTCTAGAGTCGGCTATGGGTGGCTATGTTTTGGCTACAGGGGGGCGATGGACTAACCGCACGATTGACATGCTTATCCAACGCGAATAGCGTGCCCGCAATGTATTTTTTTCGTAAAAGCGGATTTGCTTAAGTCTTTTTAATAAAGTCCAAATCACACGAAAGATACCTATAGGAGTACCATGGCTAAGAAAAAACAAGCTCGTTCAACACCAAAAGTGGTAAAAAGTGCAACCAGCTCAAATGCTTCAAAGTATCCGAGACATACATTGGAAAAAGCATTACGAATTCCGCAGGCTATTCTTGAGCAAAATGCCGGAAAAGAGTGCTCAGAAAAGGACTCCGCAAGCTATGTGGGAGTGAAGTTCAACAAGGGGCCGTACATGCTGGAAGTTAGTTCAGCACTGAAGTATGGACTGCTTGAAAGGCCAGCGGTAGGTAGACTAAAGCTTACTGACCTAGCAAAAAAAATACTAAAACCTCAAACACCATCGGATCGGTAGCGGGGTTACGTCAATCAGTGGTCCATGCTCCCGTCTTTTCTGAAGTGTATAACCATTATCGAAATGAAAACTTACCTGACGCGCAGTTTTTCGACAACGCCTTAACAGAAACATTCGGAATTTCAGCAGACAAAGTTTCAGAATTCAAAGATCTATTTCTTAGCACCTTGAAATACTCGGAACTTGCTCAGGATACAGACGGAAAGACTCGAATCATTGATGTTACTGAACAAGTTAGTGGCGCAGAAAAAACCAACACAATCAAAAAATTAGAAAAAACAGCAAACGTTGCCGCTGGCGATTCCTGTTTTGTAATGATGCCATTTGGTAAGCCGGTTGGTGACTACTATGAAAAAATATACGTGCCGGCAATCGAAAAGACTGGTTTGAGGGCAATAAGAGCCGACGCAGAAATTTTTGGAACTGGAAAAATAATGGAGCAGGTTTGGTCCGGAATAAAAGGAGCACGCGTTTTAGTAGCGGAGCTCACAGGACGAAATCCGAATGTATTTTATGAACTCGGGTTGGCTCATGCATCTGGATTGCCGGTGGTTTTAGTCTGCTCAAATGAAACCGACGTGCCTTTTGATTTGAGGCATATTCGAGTTATTTACTATGACTTGACTGACCCATTCTGGGGGCAAAAATTGATCGAAAAAGTAGCTGAAAATATACTTTCAGCCCTAAGTAATCCAAAGGAAGCAATCTTTGAAACTGCTTTGAAAGTTTTCGAAAAATAAATTGAAACCGTCGAAAAATCAATTTAACTATCTTTTTGAGTTTCCGCTCTGCTCTTCAGCTTCCCATTTGAATCGAATCTGATTTGCTCTCTCTACTAGCCTGAGCCTCAATTGTGATGCCCCTGTCTGGCCCGCTGTTGAGGTTTCTTCCGATCCGAGTTTTTCAATTTCAAATGAATCCAGCTCTGCAAAAACCCGAGCCATCGCTCTCTTGGGATCGCTAAAATACTCAGAGCCTCTAATTCTGATGAACTTCCAACCGAGGCGCTCAAGTACAAGCTGTCTATGAATATCATCTGCAAGTTTTTCGGGTGGATGAAAGCGGTCTCCATCACATTCAAGTGCGATTCGCTCCCTTTTTCCTTCGACAATCATATCAATTCGGTAGGCACCCACTTCCCATTGTGGGGTAACTCGATAGCCTGCATGAATTAAATCCGTCATCACCAAGCGCTC
>JAIXVT010000332.1 GCA_027482725.1 Pseudomonadota bacterium
CATCGTGATGAGTTCCGTTACTGCTACGAAAGGGAAATCAATTCCGGGAATCCCAATCTTAGTGGAAAGATCGTGGCCGCTTTTGTGATCGGTGCATCGGGACGTGCCTCTAGTTTGGGCGTAGCCACCACAACGATGAATAACAGTAATGTTGAGCGTTGTGTGCTGAAAGTATTGTCCTCGATTTCGTTTCCTCTCCCTGCAGGAGGTCAACCCGTGTCGATCAAGTATCCTTTCGGATTTGCCAATCCGAGCAAGTAGAGGAACATAGGGAATATCATGGAGAACACAGAATCTTTATTTTTTGATATCAAAGAATCCGAGGGTTGGTTTTATTCAACCCCCGATGGAAATTATGTAGGCCCTGTCGCAGCGGTAGATATCGCAAAAAAACTTTCTCAAAAAGAGTTGAATTGGGTTGATTATGCGTATCATGAAAAATTAGGAAAATGGGCGCGTATTGCGGATTTGCCGGTATTTAAAAGTTTACAACCCCAAGCTCCAAAGCCTGTTCCCAAAGCTCCCCCTCCGCCTCCTGTTTTGATCGAGGAAACGAAATGGTTTCTCTATCAAAGTGGTGTCCAAACCGGTCCCTATAAAGAGGCAGAAGTCTTAGGACTCATTGCTCAAAGTCGAGTTCAGTCTGAAGCGTTTGTATGGAACGAGAATCTTTCTGGGTGGGTTGCGATAAAGGAAGCCCAGCCTTTTGCAGCCAGTTGGTCCGAGGTTCCTGTAGAAAAAACCAGAGAACGCCGCGCGTACCCGAGGAAACCAATGACCGCGCAGGTTTATCTCACCAATAGTGAGCGTCTTTCGTTAGGGCTATGTCGGGACCTTTCGATTGGAGGAATGCAGGTTCTCACGGATGATGTCCCCGGGGACGTTGGAACAAAAGTCAGACTCAACGTCATGCCTCCTTTAGAAGTCGGCATTTCACCGTTTGTTGCCGAGGGTGTGGTTGTCCGTATTCTTGAGGACAAGCGCGGTTTTAGTTTTCGGTTTGTGTCCTTGTCGAGTGACGCTAAGCGTGCAATCGAAAAATATATTCAAGATGAAAGGTCGGTATGATCCCTCAGAGCTTTCCTGCTATACCCGATACATTTGCAGTAGAGCGGACCTCTCTTGATGCGGTCAATGGAGGGATCAAGCTCCATATTAAAACGGTGATCAAAAAAGGGATTACCCCGAAACGCATTCTTTTTATTGTTCATGGTCAGTCTGAGCACGGGGATCGTTATGACCACTTCCCCAGTTTTCTTGGCGGTTTTTTTGATGCTTTTTTCATGTTGGATTTACGGGGGCATGGGCGGAGCGAAGGCCCACGCGGACATGTTGATCGGTTTGACGACTATCTGGATGATGTGTTGACGGGATTGCTCTATCTGCGCGAACGGTGTGAACCGTGGAAACTGTCATCTGATGATACTACTCCCTGGGTGCATCTTTTTGGTCACTCTATGGGTGGGTTGATCGTACTCCGTCTTCTTCTCCAGGGGGCTCGTGTTCCGGTATCCAGCGTCTCTGTTTCGTCTCCGTACTTGGGGTTAAAGTTCAAAGTGCCTCTGCTCAAAGACCGCGCAGCAAGAATGTTGTCTCGGGTTTGGGGAAATTTAATTCTCCCCACGGGCCTTGATCCTAAATTTGTTTCCCACGACGATTCGGTAGTGAAAGCCTATCGGCAGGATCGTTTGGTGCACGGGAAAGCGACTCCCAGATTTTACACGGAAACAGAATGGGCAATTCAGGACTTGTTGTCTCGAGGATTGTATCTACCGGCATCTTTGCCTGTTTTTTTTCAAGTTGCGGGAGAGGATCAAATTGTGGATGCGTCGGTAACTCAAGACTTTTTTAATCACAAACTCCGCGCACAACATAAAAAGCTGAGCGTCTATCCAGGGCTGTATCATGAGATTTTTAATGAAACCTCCAAGTCTTTTGTATTCCAAGACCTGAAATCGGAGCTCCATACTTATGCGCGATCGTGACTATCTCAAAGCACTTATCCAAGAAAAAAGTTATCGTGAAGGGGAATTCCTTCTTTCTTCGGGGAAACCAAGTTCCTATTACATAGACCTCAAGCCGGCGGCCTTAGATCCGAAAGGTGCGGTATGGATCGGAAAACTTTTTATGGAGTGGATTTCTGGTCAGTCTTTTCGCGTGGATGGTGTTGCTGGGCTTACCCTGGGGGCTGATCCAGTTTTAATGGCGATCACCATCGCTTCTGCCGGAACTTCG
Source organism: Pseudomonadota bacterium (assembly GCA_027482725.1). GTDB lineage: Bacteria > Bdellovibrionota > UBA1018 > UBA1018 > CAIMNF01 > JAIXVT01. Next base: position 2,236 of record JAIXVT010000332.1, read on the forward strand.
ACGCCTCTGCCCTCAGTTATTGTTCGCAAAGAAGCAAAAAAACATGGAACCGGTCAGTACTTGGAAGGCGCTCAGGTGTTCGGGCCTGGGGCTAAGTTTTTGGTGGTCGAGGACGTTGTGACGACGGGGGCTTCTGCACAAAAAGCAATCGAGCGCTTACAAGATGCGGGATTCGAAGTTGTGGGGGTCATCACCGTAGTGGATCGGGAGGAGGGTGGGGCTCTTCACTTTCAGGAGCAAGGTCTTGCATTTTTTTCTCTCTACAAGATCAGTCAGTTCCGACAAAAGCCGTGAAATAAAAAAGACACCCCGATTCCGGGATGTCTTTTTTTTGGATTAATTTTAAATAAAATTATTTTTTTGCAGCAGAAGATTTTACGGGCAGAGCCTCAGGGAGAATTTTCTTTGCAAGCAAAGTGAGCCTTCCGATTTTTCGTGAAGCGCGGGTTTTTGGGATCGTTCCCTTGGACGCCGCTTTGCTGAGAGCACGAACGGCAGCAAGGTATGCCTCTTTAGCCTTACCCATATCTTTAGTTTGTACTGCTTCGATCGCGCGCTTTACGGCTGTTTTTGTTGCGGATTTAACTGCAACATTGCGTTCTTGTTTCTTTACTGATTGTCTTGCCCGCTTGGCGGACTGACGTTTATTTGCCATGACTTCCCCTTCAAAAAAGAGAGTTACACCTCAGATTCCGTTGGTGAGGTTCACTATTGTTTTTATCAAACCAACAAAAAAAGACAAGTTTATTCCCTGAATGATTTCATGCAAGATGAGGAAACTCATGACCCATAAAAAACGAATCTCATGGAATCGCTGCTGTTTGTTGATCCTGTTGTTGAGCCTTGCGTGTTCAGCGCCCAAGACTCAAACCTCAC
>JAIXVT010000202.1 GCA_027482725.1 Pseudomonadota bacterium
CGGCATGAACGCACACCAGTGCACTGTTGGTTTTCACCTCTTGGAAAAACTCCGTTGTGCCTACGACTAACAGTTTCAGGGCGGTCATCTCTGTCAAGTTATCGGCGGATTCACTAAAAACTTAAATGAAATAAATTGCAGGTCTCCTAAGACACTCTTAATGAAACGCGTGTTGCCAACATTAAAAAATTCCGGCAACTTGCCAGTCAACCGCAAGGAGTTTGCATGACCCGTGTTTGGATTTTGCTGACGCTGTTTTGTGGCTTTACCCCCAGTGCCTTTTCGAAAACGTTTTTTATTTTCGACATCGACGATACTTTGCTTAAAAACTTTGGGAACTACTACGTGTATCCCAGTCACCGCCCGGAGACTCCGTTTTCAAACCCCAATCGCCTTCCAGAGATTGCGGTACCCATCCACGATTTTGAAGGTTGGTTTGGGCCCCGCATTCAAGACCGCTTGGGTTATTACCAGGGTGACACCTTTATCCCGGGAGACACACGCTCCCCGGTTACTTTGTCTAACGGGGTTAGCTTTATCCCGGGATACTATCGACTGGATCCGCACCTCAGTTATCGGGATTTCCGGGACTCGGGGCTCGTCGATTTATTTGCCCAAAAATGGGATCAAAAAGAAGCATTTGTTTTAAGGCCCACACTCGATTTTTACGTCTCTGCCTTGTGGCTTTCATTAAAAAAACCGGATCACGTTTTCCGCGCCGTACTTACGGATCGGGGCAATGCGCCTGCGGATATTTCCCGGGTCTTTTCACAACTCGATGCGCATCTTTTTAAGGCCGGGCGCACCACGTTCCCGGCCCTCCCCGAGCGCGCCGGAGAAATCGGGGTTTACCCGATGAATCACCCCGATGCCATGGAGTTTGAATACGAAAAAACATCCGTAATTCAGCGCATTTGGTCCAGTCTTTCACAAACCCAGCTAGAACCCGGCAGAGACATCCACTCTATTGTGATGTTTGAAAACAGCTTAAAACACCTCAAGCGTTTTGAAGATCAGTTCACCCAACTTACTCGCAGTGGCCTAGGGCGCTTTCCCGTGCAATTCATTCTCGTCAACACCATGGATCAAGAATCGTTTCAATCCTTGACGATAAAAAACTGGGACGATTCGGGACTAAAAACCCTAGCACCCCCGGCCCGAGTCCAAGTTTTTACCCCGAACCGTATCGGGATAGAACGATTGCAGGACATGGAAATGCTTTGGTCTCGGCTAAAGATCACCCCCCCCAACATGACAAAAATTCTCAACTCTCAAAAGGTGGCTATCCGATGCGTAGACCTACTCAGTCCCCGTCACTGAACGCAGTCGTCCTTACTGTTGGGCTAATGGGAACACTCTTTGCGCCTTGTTTTGCGACTGGGGTCCCCAAGTCCCCTAAAATAAACCAACGCGATCTTTGTCAGTCCCTTTTGAGTCCAGAGCTTATCCCTTTAAACGAAGAAACGCGCTTGCGGCTGATTCAGCTTGAACTCGCCTCTTTAAAAGATCGATTCCGACTTTTAACGCCTGACGAATTCAAAACCGCTTTTAAAGCTGAACTCGAACCCTTGGGATTAACCGTGTCACGGGACCGGATTCCCATGCGGAACACTTGGATCGCAGAGGTTAAAAAAAATATTCCTGCGGATTTATTAAAAAAAATGGAGGCAAAAGTATTCGACGCGGTGAAAAAAGTATTCGTTCAAAACATCTCCGAAAACCTTCTGGTCAATGAAACCCGATTGGGAAAGTGTTTAGGCACGCATCCTCACGAAACCAAAGAGTTGATCGAGTCTTTAGGCTATAAAGATCTCCATGAAGCGCTGGATCGGGTTCGAGAAAAAAATCCAAGTGTATTCAAAGAGACGCTCGATGAGCGCTTTTTTTCTAGCGAGCGCAGGGAGCGTCTTCAAGAAGCCATTGAAAAAAAAAAAAAAAAATCGGGAAAGATCATCACCTTCAAGCTCGTCGAGGGGACTCCGGTACGTCAATCGGATTTAGATCCCGTGCTGAAATATGCCGAAAAAATAGATGCCATCATCATCGCAGCACCCGCATTCGCAGAGATCGGATCCATACCCAAAGAAACACTGACTCTCTTTGAAAATCAGCCCCGGATTCACCTTTTTTTTGATCACCAGCTTTGGATCAAAAACGATATTCTTCTGATAAACAGCGGAGCCTTAGACAAGCTTAAAAATCCGTTTTCCTCTTTACCTCCTTTGGACGCAAAAACTAAAGTCGTTCTTTTTCATCCGGACATCCGTTCGGAAACCCACGCCGATCCGTCTTTTGCATTAGGCGCGGGTTTTAGGACCACTTCTGGGGCGATCACGCCACCCCAGTACCGTGGACGCTACAATGTTTCCATGTCCACCGACGGCCAAGCCAACATGACTCATCGCCCTAACTTTACTGTGATTGATTTTGGATTCGGAGACCCTAAAATGCCGCGTGGGCTACAAAATATCAACTCTGCGCAGATTCGAAGGGTTGAATACGACTCGGGAACATTAGCCTATTATGACCTGTCCTACAAAATCACCCCTCAAGGGATACAACCCAACACGCTTATTCCAGCGCTGGTATTGGGAGACACCCATATCGGTGTCGAATCTCAAGGTTATTTGATGGCGGTAAAACGATTGCTGAGTAATTTAGGGGTTTTCGAAGGGGAAAACCGCTTAGGCGCGTTGATCTTAAACGATGTCATTGACGGTTTTGCAATCAATCACCACGTCAGTAAAAAACCCCTCACCAAAAGTCGTGCGGGTCCCGTGGCCCAGAGCCTGGAAGCCAACATCAGAAAAGCGGTCGCATTTATCAATGAAATCGCACTTGCGCTCCCCGAAACCGAAATCGTTATTCCTCCGTGTAACCATTTTCACGATTGGCTCAAGGCAACTTTAGACTCCCCCGAAATCTTGAAAGAAATGCAAGGCAGTAATTTGCGATTGCTGACCCACCTTCAAGCAACCGTGTTACAAAAAAGCGTGGATCCCGTAGAATACCTCTACTTGCAGTACGGACTCCTCCCTGACCGGGTTCATTTTTTGTCGTCACAACAGGATTTCAAGTTGCCCATCCCTGGGGCGGCCCCCCGTTTAGGACGACGCCAAGGCGTATCCGCCCTGCACGGCCAGTACGGCGTAAACGGCGCCAAAGGGATTTCATTAAAAAGCATCAGTGAGGTTTATGGATCTGCAGTGCGTGGGCACACCCACGCTTCGGCCGAACATGGAAGCGGAAAAACAGTAGGAACCGGCACACGAATTCCCCAAGGGTACCAAACCGGACCGTCCCGCAATGATGCGTCCTTGGCTTTGGTCTATGGGGAGGAATCCGTCCAAATTTTACGAATGACCGGCCCCGACTTTGCACCCAACCGACGGGAGGATAGTCCCTCTGCCCAAGTGTTGGGGGATGACGTTCGGTTTATCCCTTGGCCCAACCCTGAGCACCGCACCTCGGATCAGTACCGAAGCAATCCCCCGACAGAGCGAAAGACCCGATAGCATCCTTGCAGACCCCAAACCGGGAATTCATCGGGATGGACGACTACTTCTTGGCTTTACTTTTCCCGATTCTTTTGGCTTTTTTTAAGGGTTTTGTAGCCTTTACGACTTTTACTGGAGGGGCATTTTTTAAAGCCAATTTCAGTGTTTCTGCAGCCGCTTTGATCGCTGCAAAGTCCTTATCTGAAATCTCTTTTTTTGGATAAACCGCAATATGCACCATTCGATCCCCTGGACAAGCTAGAGAGTTCGGACAAGCACTATCTTGATCCAAAACCGACCCATAACCTAAGGCGACGGCATTGCTTATTCCCTGCTCCATTGCCATTGCCTTCAAAACGCCCGCTGCACGCTGGCCCGATATCTTCACGTTCTTTTGGTACGATTGTGGATCAAGTTTCCTGTTTTTTAATCGGTAAGGTGTTCGATCCGCAGTACCCAAAATACGCACTTTACTGATGGAATTCGCATATTGCTCTAGCACATTTCCAAAGGTTTCTAGTGCAGTTGCTCTTGGACCATCAGGAGAATAAGCGGACTGATTGGTCTCAAACCCCAATTCGTTGGATTCCAAGCCCAAGTAAAGCTTAGCCCTTTTTATTGATTTCAAATAGTTTGAAAAGTCGGTTTTAAGGCTAGGGTTCGACTCAAAATCTTTCAGATCATTAATTGTTTTTAATGCCCGAGCAACCTTTGGGCCAGCCTGAGTATCAAAGTCGTACAGGTCGCCTTCCGTCACGCCCGGAACTGGTAATTTTACAGAGACTAAATCACCACTAGAGGGAGGAGGCGTAGGCGGAGTCGCAGCTACCTTTTTATTACTCCGCGGTGTACGCAAATGCTCGGGATCAAGAGTAAGTGTTTGATCTTCATTTCCCGAGTTCAGGTCGATTCTTTCTGCTTCTGGTGAAAGGTTTGCCTGAGCTTCGGGAGTCCCTAAGCGTAAGCGCCCGCCACTCACCGTGGTGCTTGGACCAAGAACGAAAACAAACTTTTTCACCCCGGGTGCTACGTCGGTTCCATATTTTTGTACAAAGTCATCAAATTTTTCTGGAGTATCCAAGCCAAAGGTTTTCAGTAGGTCCACTTGGGTTTGGAAATTAGACCCCAAACGCATGTGCCACTGCTTGTCTCCGTTTTTCAAACTTTGTGCTGCCTTGGCTTCGTATCCCGGAGTGTAACCAAAACTTTCCCGATCCTTACTAAAGGCATTTTGTTCATAACTACTTGTAAGATCGTTTTCGGGTTTTTTACCGGCACAGATTTTCTCAATCTCGCCATTATTATTTTTTTTCACCACGCAGAGGATTTGGTTTCTGAGCATATCCTGTGCGGCCTCGGGATCGTTGTCCTGAACCACAAGGTTATCCAAAGTGAGAGTCCATTGGTGATCGGCTGTAAGTTTTTCTTTTCCGGGGTACCTCACCATCCCGCGCACAATAAAATTAGAAAATGAATTCGTCTGGAGCGTTGCTTGAACAGACTCATCCAAGCCGGTTTCTTTCAAGGTTTCTTCGATATTTTGCTGATCAGAATTGGACAACCCATTTTTTTGGCCATTTTTTAAAGCCGCAACAAGTGGCTCTTCTCCCTTCCCCAAGGTGGAAGTCGGGGGAATTTTTTGATTTGATTTTTTTAAGGGCAAATCAAAGTTCGGTTCGTTATTAAAATCAAACGTCAAATCATCAAGATCCTGATCCGAAGGTTGGGATAAAAGTTCTAGCGTCCAAAAATCGCCCGGCGGGTTGGCTTGGGTTACCTGAGCCTGATTGGGGTTAAGAGTTGGGTTAAGATTCGAACTTGATGCTTGTGCTTTTTTTAAGTCTTTTTCGATGAGAGCCGCATTGCGGCCACAAGAACTTAGGCTGATTCCCACAGCTAAAGGAACAAGTAAAAACCAACGCGATAAAAACATACGACTCATGATACTACTCCGAAGTTAAATTGAATGCAGAGTATATACGCCATTAACCGACTTATCAAGTCAGCAGAAACTCTCGGGGTTTTTAAACTCTATAAGTTTATTTATTCGGTTTCAATGCCCAGGTGAGGATTGCTCCCAAAACCACACCAACGGCAAGCGCCGCAGCTTGGGAGCGCTGAAACACCCGAATAGACCATTCGATAGCTGGCGTGCAACTGATCCCGGGATTAATGATAGGCTCCGCGTACCACACTAAAATCTTGGGCATAAACCAACCGGTCAGTACCAACAACACAACG
>JAIXVT010000339.1 GCA_027482725.1 Pseudomonadota bacterium
AGGGGGACCGGAAAAAGCTCGTTGATGAGAGGGATTTTCCCTCATGCGATTCATTTTGATTTGCTTGAGTCTGATTATTTTCATCAGCTTTTGGCCCGGCCACAGCTATTGGACGACTTAATCCCTACAGCGCATACCGATTGGGTTGTGGTCGACGAGATTCAAAAAATTCCAGAACTTTTAAATGAAGTCCATAGGTTGATCGAGAAACGAAAGCTCAAGTTTGCATTGACGGGATCGAGCGCCCGGAGTTTGCGAAAAAAGGGAGTAAATCTGTTAGCTGGACGCGCACTTACAAAAAATCTATTTCCGTTGACGGTACGTGAAACGAAAAAAGATTTTAACCTTTCTCGCGCACTAAAGTATGGAATGTTGCCTACGGTTTTTCATCAGAAGGACCCGTCTTCGTATTTGGGGAGTTATGTTAAGACCTATCTCAAAGAGGAAATTCAGCAAGAGGGCTTAGTTCGAAATTTACCAGGATTTGCCAGATTTTTAGAGGCAGCCACTTTTTCCCAAGCAAATGTATTAAATATGAGTGATGTCGCAAGGGACTGCGCTGTCCATCGAAAAGTTGTGGCCGACTACATTCAAATCCTAGAAGACTTACTGTTATCCGTGCGAATCCCTGTTTTTTCAAAAAAAGCAAAGCGAGAGTTGATGGTCAGTCAAAAGTTTTTTTATTTTGATAATGGGGTTTATCGCGAATTACGTCCTCAAGGGCCGTTAGATTCCGACGATGGCCTGGAAGGTGCTTCCTTGGAGACCCTGCTATTTCAGGAAATCAAGGCCCTAAACGAATACCTAAATCTAGGCTACGGAATTTACTATTGGCGAACCAAGAAGAAACAAGAAGTTGATTTTGTTTTATACGGAAAACGTGGGTTAGTCGCCATTGAAGTCAAACGATCGATCAAGCCGAGATCAGAAGATTATGAGGCTTTAGAATTATTCAAAAATGATTATCCTATGGCCCGCTGTATTCTCGCCTATGGGGGTGGCAAAAATTTCACCCAAAAAAATGTGGAATGCATCCCCTATGAGGATTTTATTCATCAGTTGGCAGACTACTTGTGAGAGAGGTTTCAGCACCCTAATGCTCGGACTGAGCGCTTCCGCTAAAAGGTAATAAAAAGTCCGAACCCGCAGTTCTTATAGGTATACCGCAGTATACGTTGTGCTCAATTGAGGTGAAAATTCGGTGCCAATGTAACCTTGAGTATACATTTTCTTGGGGCCTCATGATTTTGAGTAGCCAATGCTAGGGGATTTTGGGGACTATGTCCTTTTAAAAGAATTTTGAGGAATCAATGAAAACTGTAGCTATGATTGCATTTGGTAGAATGTTAACGGACAGCGAGTTTGGGAAAAAAATTGCTGCAACAGTTATTCAAGAAAATGTTTTCCCTGTGGTGTTGGATTTTAAGGGCGTGATCGCTTTGGGTTCGTCGTGTGGTGACGAACTGATTCATGCGGTCGTATCTCAGCAAGGTAACCGCATTGAAGTCATTCATGCGAATGAACCCATTAAAGATTGCCTTAGTCGGGTGGCCGAGGATCTCGGGGTGACGATTGTCCATCGGGATGGAATTTGAATGGGATTCAAGCTTCAGGATTCCGCATGAAGAAAGAATATGATCTGAATAAGTTAAAACGGCGCCCAGGAAAGGTAAAAGTTGAGACCGAGGCCACTAAGGTCCCTATGAGTATTCGCTTAGATGGAAGTGTTTTGGCCGCACTCAAAACTGAGGCATTGCGACTGGGGATTCCGTATCAAACTTTTATTGGAAGCTTGCTCCATCGATATGCCACAGGAGAGATGGTGGAGCAGGTGTCGGGGGGAGTGGGTGCGAGGAGAGTGATCTGTTATTTTTACATTAAAATTATTTAAAGTGATTTGCATAAGGATTTAAATTTTTTTAGTGTTAATTTTTTTAATCCCTAACTACCTAGAATTCGAGGGTTCTGACCTCTGATGACAATATGATGATTTGATGTGGGCGCATAAGTAAAAATACACTATTTTTAGAGACTAAGATTTTATGCAAAGTTTTTACAAATATTGGGGTAAGGCAAGAGCAAGTTCTGACTCAGAGTCTGCTTACCACCTACTCGTTTATCATTCTCTGGACGTAGCGGCTGTGGGTTGGATTTATTTAGAGAAAAATAAACAGTTCTTAAATTTTTTCGCAGAGAAAATGCGAATGGAGCACGAAGCTGTCCAAAGGTGGGCTTGTTTTTGGCTATCTATTCACGATTTGGGTAAGTTTAGTGGCGTTTTTCAGTTTCAGAGATCCGATATTGTTCAGTGTTTGAATAATCAAACATCGACCAATATTCATTATACTGAACGACACGATAGTTTGGGTTACTGGTTTTTTAGAGACCACTGGCAAGATCTCATTTCTAGCGAAGATTTAGATGTTTTTGACTCTATAGATCCTTGGGTACGGGCTGTAACAGGGCATCATGGTCTACCTCCAAAAAGTCAAGGGCCTGGAGCACGTAGTAATGCCTTCTATCGAGATAGCGATAGATCCAGCGCCAAGGAATTTTTCCAGGTGATGCATCGTTTCTTTTTCGAGGACAAGATAAATTGGGATGATTTTATTTCAAACCCTAGCTTTCAAGATTCGGGGAGAAATCTTTCTTGGTGGGTTGCAGGTTTTACGGTACTTGCAGATTGGATCGGATCAAATACAGACTATTTTCCGTATTTAACTGAGTCAGTCGAGTTAACCATCTATTGGGAGAGGGCAAAAGATAAGGCAGAAAAGGCATTGAATAATACCGGTGTTCTAGCTCAAGAAGTGGAATTATCAAAGAGTTTTGAAGACTTTTTTCCGCATATTAGAGATAGCTCACCACTTCAAACTTGGGCAACAACAGTAGATATTCAGCCTTATCCCCAAATACATATTTTAGAGGACGTTACCGGTGCTGGAAAAACAGAAGCGGCTATGATGCTCGCCTATCGAATCATGGCTTCGGGTATTGCGGATGGTTTCTTTATCGGACTACCAACTATGGCCACGGCGAATGCAATGTATAACCGTATCTCAGATTTTTACTTTCAAATATTTAATGGAGATCCTAATTTAGTTCTGGCTCACGGGAGTAATGAGTTTGTCGAGAGATTTGCAGCATCCGTTATACATTCGCAGAAAATTCAAGATAATGACGATAAACAGGCCGACGAAACCGCGACCGCACGGTGTATAGCTTGGCTTGCCGATCATAACAAAAGGGCTCTCTTGGCTCAGGCCGGCGTTGGAACAATAGATCAGGTTTTGTTATCGGTTCTTCACAGTAAGCATCAATCTCTAAGATTGTTGGGTTTGTTTCGTAAAGTTTTGATTGTTGATGAGGTGCATGCTTGTGATTCTTATATGCAACGCATTTTAGAGTCTGTATTAGAGTTTCATGCTAGAGCTGGAGGAAGTGTTATTTTGTTATCCGCAACGCTTACGAAGAGCATGAAACGGAAATTAATTAGATCCTACTCAAGGGGGTGTTCTTCTCGAGGTTTGAATGAATGTTCCAAAGCTGCTTATCCACTAGTAACAACATGGTCGAGTTTAGGGTACGAGCTATTAGAAGAACCCATAGAATCTAGAAGTCAGGTTGAGCGAGAGGTACACTTAATTTACGAACACGAATACGAAAAAATTCTTGATGATATAAAGCAAATAATTGATCAAGGTAAATGTGTCTGTTGGATCAGGAACACTATCTCTGATGCCGTCGTTGCGTATAACTGGTTATCTCGAATGATTAGTG
>JAIXVT010000214.1 GCA_027482725.1 Pseudomonadota bacterium
AAGCAAAATCCGCGCAGCTTTACGGGCAAAATTATCAGGAGCCTCGGTAACGAGAGACAAGTCTTTAGATCAAAGCTTTAACAAAAGCGGGGTTATCAAAGACGCGGATAAAAAATCTCGATGGATTTTCGGGAGTGTTGCAGATCGAAGTAAACTGTCTGCGATGATAAGAGAAATCACCCCGAGTGATCCTCCTACCATTATTGTTCTTGAGGGTGCAGACGGTGCCGTTCATGCTTCGTCTCAGTTGTTTTCTCAAATTACGGGAAAAACAATCCCGGTTTACGACTCTAATAAATCGGTGTCCCTTAAAAAAGGTGAGATTGTATTTTGTTCCTCCGGGAACGAATGCCAGTCTTTAATGAAGCAATTCGATATGAAGAATTCAGCGCTCCTTGTTTTAGGCGAACCCCCGCATCAGCTGTGTGATTCTATCTTGAATTCGGGATCGCCCTATCTCTTATTGGAGGATTTAGGACAAGGACAAGGAGCAAAGCTGCTCCATGAAGTTGCCACCGACATCTTCCCTGCAACAAGTTTTATTCCAATCAGTCGGGATCACTTTACCAAATGAGCCTTGTAAAAAAGCGAATCTTGAAGTCAGGATCCGGTGAATCTCCGGTGATGTGTTCGGCCGGGGTTGTTATTATTGCGGTGTCTGAAAGCCAAAAAATAATGAGTGGCGTGTTGCTCGAAGGCAGCAAGGTTTTAGAGGGCGACATCGCTGCGGGGGTAATGGACCTTGTGGCCGAATTTAAAAACCCTCCACAAGACCTCGTTTTTAAAGCGGTGGGTGAGGAACGCTATCTTCCTTGGGTAAATGCGGGTTTAAAAAAATCCTTTCAAAAGGAACTGACCTCTTATGCAACACGCCCATCGCGTTTTGAGCTCGTGTTGAATTTCTCAAGTCTTAAAATAAAAGTATCCAAACCCGTAGAGGGGGCTCCCCGAGCAGAAAAGAAAGCCCGCGTCCTCATCGTGGATGATTCCAAAACGATTCGTGTTCTTTTAAGTAAAATCTTATCCGAAGACCCAGGGATAGAGGTGGTTGGTGCGGCCGAAAAACCAAGCCAAGCCGAACAAATGATCCGCGAACTTAAGCCCGACGTGATTACCTTAGACATTCATATGCCGGAGATGACCGGCGTTGATTTTTTAAAGGTATTCCTCCCTAAATTCCCTATTCCAACCGTAATGATCACCTCTCTCAGTTTAGAAGACGGGCCGTTAGTGCTCCAGGCGTTAGAAAATGGCGCGGTTGATTACATTCAAAAACCAAGCGCAAACCAGCTTTCGGATGTGGCCCCGCTGATTATCGAAAAAGTAAGGGGTGCGGCCCAGGGGAAAGTAAAACAGGCGTTATCTCCGGTGCGACGCGCTCCCGTGGCTGATGTCCGCAACATGGATTTTAACCGTCTCATGGTGATGGGATCGAGCACCGGCGGAACAGAGGCGTTAAGAAACGTCTTGACCCGGATGCCGGAAAAAATTCCACCTATCGCCATTGTTCAGCACATTCCTCCGGTTTTCTCTAAGGCCTTGGCAAATCGCCTCAATGAGCTTTGTCCCTTTGAAGTGATCGAGGCTAGAAACGGTGACGAGCTTAAGCCGGGACGTGTGGTGATCGCACCAGGGGGATTTCAAATGCGTTTAAAGCGCCGATCTTCAGGCGTTTTGGAATGTGTGGTAGAAGACGCTCCCCCCGTTAATCGACACAAGCCCTCTGTGGATGTTTTGTTTAATTCGGTCGTCGAGCTTGGGATAAAAAAATCAATCGGAGTCATTTTAACCGGCATGGGTGCTGACGGGGCCGCAGGACTAAAGAAAATGCGCGATATCGGGTGTCGCACCATTGCTCAGAACGAAGAAACTTGCGTCGTTTACGGGATGCCTCGTGAAGCAGTGGCCCGTGGTGCGGCCGAGTTTGTAGACCCGTTAGATGCTATCGCAGATCGTATGATTTCGTTAAGCTGTACGCCAGCCGTATGAGCTTCTCCAATTCTCTAGATCAATGGATTAAAGGTTTAAAAAATGCTACCGAGTACGACGTCATCAACGCCCGTATCGATGACCTTTCTTTAGAGTTGAATTCGGCGGGATTTGACCGGTGGGGATTACACAAGGAGAGTTTAAGGAGTATCGCCCCTGTCATTCATGTTTTGTATCGACATTATTTTCGGGTGAAAGTTTCCGGGATTCAAAATTTTCCTGAAGGTCGCGTTGTGGTCGTAGGTAACCACGGAGGACAATTGCCTATCGATGCGCTGATGGTCGGCTTGGCCTCTTTTATGGAAGCATCGCCCCCTAGAATCTGTCGCGCCATGATCGAACGCTGGATACCTGATATCCCCTTTATTTCGACATTGTTTAATCGAATGGGTGCGGTGGTGGGGGATCCTAAAGTATGCCGGGATTTACTCCAGCATGATCAGCCGGTCTTGGTGTTCCCCGAAGGAGCACGCGGTACTGGAAAACTTTATAAGGACCGATACCAACTTCAAAAATTTGGAACGGGTTTTTTACGCTTGGCCTTAGAAAGTCAGGCGCCCATCCTTCCTGTCGCTATTGTCGGAGCAGAAGAAGTCTATCCTGGGGTTGGGAATATCAAGTCTTTGGCCAAGATTTTGGGCGCACCTTATTTTCCTGTTACGCCGTTGTTTCCCTGGCTTGGCCCGTTGGGGCTTGTCCCCCTTCCGTCCCAAATTCACGTCAGGTTTGCCGAACCCATCCGCATTGATGCCGATCCGCTTGCGCCCGAAGAAGAATTGCAAAAGCATGTCCAACACCTAAAAGCCATCATCCGAGAACAAATCCAAGTGGGGCTTCGGGAACGCGGAGAGGGGATTTTTCCATGAAAATTCTTGTGACCGGAGCCAGTGGGGCTACCGCGCGACTTGTTGCTTCGGCTCCGATTGGCCAAGATCACGAATGGGTGGGCGTGGATCCGCGTCCGTTAAAGAGTGCGGGATATTTTCCGGGAAAAACGCACGTGATCAATTACGCTTCTCGGCAGCTGGATGATCTGATGAAGCAGGAACAGTTTGATGCGGTCTTGCATTTGGGACGCATTCGCGATTCCCAAAATTATTCCCATCACCATCGGTTTGAGTTAAATGTCGTGGGCACTCAGCGGTTGCTTGAGCTTTGTGAAAAGACAAAAGTAAAACAATTGGTGGTGCTGTCGACTTACCATGTCTATGGAGCACACCGACTTAATTCGTTGTATTTGACCGAAGACTCTCCGTTAAGGGCAATTCAAACTTATGCCGATTTATCGGATGCGGTAGAGCTTGATCACGCTTCGACCACATTTATGTGGAAAGTTCCGCACGTGACCACCACGGTTTTGCGTCCGGTCAATGTGATCGGGCGTCATGTGAAAAACACGTTGACCTCGATGTTAAAAGCCGGACTTTGTCCCCGCATGGTGGGGTTTGACCCTTTGATGCAATTTATTGATGAAAAAGACATGGCCCGAGCTATTTTATCCGTTCTCGGCGCGCCCGAGCCCGGAGTCTACAACGTGGCCGGGGAGGGAGTTATTCCTCTATCGCAGGTCATCGCTCAGGTCGGTGCTCGGTCCGTTCCTGTGCCCCCGTTGGTGACTTCTGGAATGATTCGGGCTATCGCAAAAATGTTAGGGGTCCGATTTCCTGCGTATTTCGTAGATTTCTTCAAATACCCGGTGATCCTCAAGGACGAAAGTTTTAGAGAAAAATTTCAGTACCAACCTAAAGTGACCACACTTCAGGCTCTTTCCAATTTGCGTCCGCTTTGATATGCCCTTCGGGGATGAGAAAAAATTATTTTCGTTTATCTTGGGAATGGGTTGGGTTCGCGGTGTTTTGCGGGCTGGTCTTGGCCTGCGCTCCAAAGGCGCCGCCCCAGGTCTCGGCCATCGCATCGCCCAATCAGCCGGCGCGCACGCCCGAGCTTCGGCCTTCCGAACTGGCACGGCAAAAAAATTTGGTTCGATCTGTTTCTGCGCGTTGCGCCGAACTTTCTGATTGTATGGGCGCACTGGGACATGTGGCTTTGGTGGGGGTAGAAGATGTCGTCCGTTGTCATGCACTGGTGTTTCGAGGACAACAAATCGCAATCCCGGCCGAGTGTTATGAAAAATCCTATTTTTACCTCAGGGGCACAACGGAGCGATCCTGCACGGGGTTGATGGCTTTGGCTTTTCCCGGACAAGATCGGATTTTTCCCTGTGAAAGTGTATTTTTTCCCGAACAGTCCGAATTCGCTTGGGTTACCGTTCAGGGCCAAGATCTTGATTTACCAGAGATCCAAACGCCGTCGTCGCCACCGGATCGTAGGGATTCGCTCCGTTGGGTGCGTTATTCCGCATCCGGTTTGCAGCGTTCCGAACCCGCACGTTGGATCGGTGCCACGTATTTTGCTCCGAGTTTGGGGCAACGGGGTCTGGACTCAACGTTGGCGATAAGCTCGGGGCCCGCGGCCTGGGGCATGGAGGGATCGCCCGTGGTGACGTCCCGTCTAGATGTCGTGGGGTGGGTGAAATCAGGAACTACGCTCACAGCCGTATCCCATCAAGAAATCCAAGAGTTTCAGAGGAAAAGAACTGATCAAGGGCGAATAGCGTTTTCGGTCCGTCCTCCGCTGATGATCGGCAATATGTTTTGTTCGGCTGCGTTGGGCAGATTAAACTCCATGCGCTGTCCACAAGGGGAGTTCGTGCCTCAGTTTCGGTCATTGGATCAATTTATGCAGTTTTGGGGGGCGACCGATCTTTCCCCTGAGCTTTCACCCGAGAACAGATGAAGCAGGTTTTTCCGTCACACCCGCGTGCCGTGCAGTGTTCGCGTCCGTAGAAAATAATTTGCAGATGCAGGTCGTTCCAAGTGTGTTGAGGAAACAGGCGCTTTAAGTCCTGTTCGGTGTGTTCGACATTTTTTCCGGAACTTAAACGCCAACGTTTTGCGAGTCGGTGGATGTGGGTATCCACGGGAAAGGCGGGTACCCCAAAAATTTGGGCCATGACAACCGATGCGGTTTTATGTCCCACTCCGGGTAGGGCCTCCAGCTCTTCGAACGTGTTGGGGACAGTTCCCGCATGTTTTTCGCACAAAATTTGGCTTAATTTTTTGATGTTTTTTGCTTTTGTCGGAGCAAGGCCACAAGTTTTTATCGATTCTAAAATATCGGCGACATCTAGCATTGCCATTTTTTGTGGAGTATTTGCTTTTTTAAACAGCCCAGGTGTAACGATGTTTACGCGTGCATCGGTAGTTTGTGCAGACAACAACACCGCAATCAATAACGTAAACGCATCGTCGTGATCCAAGGGCGGCGCAGGGTTGGGGTACCGCCGGGAAAGATCGTTTAAAATAAATTCCGCGCGTTCGGCTTTAGTCATGGCGGTTCAGAATGCCCACCCTTTAGGATAGTCCCGATCGATGAATTCACTGTTGATCCATTGTTTAGCGGGAACATAGGGATAAGCACTTTCCCACATAAACGCCATGGTGTGGTCCAATTTTTCTGGAGCCAAGTTCCGGTGCGTTGCGCTTTCAAAGCTCTTGGTGTCGGGACCATGAGGGGTCATGCAGTTGTGGAGTGATGCGCCTCCGGGGCGAAAACTCTCCGGCTTTGCATCGTATTGCCCGGTGATCAGCCCCATAAACTCAGACATGGTGTTGCGGTGAAAGTACGGAGGGCGAAACGTGTTTTCAGCCACCATCCAGCGCGGGGGGAAAATCACAAAATCGACGTTAGCAGTTCCCGCTTGTGGTGTCGGGGAGGTGAGTACTGTAAAGATAGACGGGTCGGGGTGATCATAACTTACGGTGTTGATGGTATTAAATTTACGCAGGTCATATCGATAGGGAGCGTAATTGCCATGCCATGCCACGGTGTCACAGGGCGAATCGGGATGGGCTGTGGTAAACAGTTCGCCCAGGTACCGAGTAAATACGGTGGTGGGTGTCCCCAAGGTTTCACAAAAAGCAACGGGGGTTTCAAAATGGCGGGCGTGGGCAAGACCGTTTGATCCAATGGGTCCAAGCTCGGGGAGTTGGAACGGCGCACCGAAATTTTCCAAAACATAGCCCCGCGCCGGAATACCTGGGTTGATCAGATCCACCTTGAATTTAATGCCACGTGGAATGACCGCAATCTGGAGAGGGGCGCACGTCATGAGACCCATTTCTGTGGTGATGAACAAATCGCCGGTGTTGGGCACGATCATCATTTCGGCATCCGCATTACACAAATACTGTGTACTCATGGATTGCGTGGCGTAGTACATGCTGATCGCCGATCCTGCCCGTTGTTGAGCGTTCCCGTTTTGAGTAAATGTGGTGATCGATTCCAAAAAAGTTTTGTCATGATCTTTGGGAGCAAAGGGATGCGACCGGAGCGCTTCCGGTGTGATTTCAAAATGTTCTGGGCTTGCGGGGTTAAGCCACGTCGGATGGGGTGCGGCGCGCTTGAATTGCGAAAACGCAACGCTGGGTTTTTTTTTATAGAGCCAAGATTTAAGGTTGTGGTTTCGTGGTGCGGTGAAAGCTGAGCCGCTCAGCTGTTCGGAGAATAGCCCGTGCGCCGGTTTTTGGGGCGAGTTTTGGTTTTTGGGGAGCGCTCCGGCAATGATTTCCGTTTCAAAGTGGTTTTGAAATCCGGTCAGGTAGTGGAGTTCGGGGCTGTTGGGATTGAGGCTATTTTGACCGTGCATGCGGGTAGATTAACCCATTCGGGGCATGCGACAATAGGCCGTGATTTTTAAAGAAGACGACTTTTTGGAATGGGATTTTGAAACCCCCGATATCGTGGGGACGTGGTTAGCGTTTAACGGGAACCGTGAAGCGTTTAGGGCAGGGGTATGCGCTTTTGGGGAGCGCGTATTGGGTCCTGAGCATAAGGGGATTCATTTACAGTTTAGTGACTTGGGTGCGCCCCGGTTTTCTCTGAATTCAGCTCGGGGCAATGTCAAAATGCGTAACTTGAGCTACGCGCACACCGAAAGTTGGGGATGTATCATTCTAAGTAAAAACGATGCTTTACAAGTCGGGGTCGATATTGAGTTGTTGGAGCGACGTTTTGAAAAGGACCGAGCGCGGCAAATTATTGAGCGCTACGGTCCGGTGCGCGTTAAACACCAAAGCTTTATCGAGTTTTGGGTGGAGCGTGAGGCTTACGCTAAGGCTACTGGGCTTGGTTTAGTACGGTCGCAAGCGGGTTGGGTGCCGCTGTGCGGGCGTAAGCCAAAGGAATCCCCGGTCGCATTCTATCCGCTCCCCAAATGTCCGGCGGGGGTAGTGGGGGCGTGGGTCAGTACGCAGGTCGATTAAAAAAAGGATTGGGTTTGGGTGGGGACCAGCCGGTCGGTTGTGGTGCCATCGCCGAGTTGTCCAAAGTTGTTAGATCCCCAGCACCACGTGGAGTTGTCTGTTTTGATGGCGCAGGTATGGCTACCCCCAGCGGCCGAAAAGATTTTTGTGACACCAGCACTGAGAACGAGCACCGGAGTATTTCGTTGAGTTGTCGTGCCGTCGCCCAGTCGTCCGAAAGAATTGTCTCCCC